>DATLBG010000099.1:0-16221 GCA_035527035.1 Gemmatimonadaceae bacterium
GGCCCCACCGCCACGACGTGCGCGCACCAGATGGTCTGCTCCTCGTTCGATCGGGGGCGCCGGCTCGCAAGGATGGCCGAATTCTTTTCCAGCCATTCGGTCTCCACGAACAGATTGCCGAACGCCGGATGCGCGCGGTCCGTCGCCTGCGGCGACAGGACGATCTCTCCGTAGCTGGTGAGCTCGAGCTCCCTGGTCGCGGACGACCGGTTGATCATGGTGACACGGCGAACCTCGGCCGCGTCCTCCGATACGACCGCTATCTCGGTGTGCGTCTCGATGTCGTCGTCGCGGCGCAGGAAGGAAACGCGGTCAGCGGAGAAGATCACGTTGTAGCTGGACGGCGCTACACAGCTTGGCTGGTACGAGGTGGACCAGACCCGGCCGGTGGCCACGTCTTTCAGGTAGCACCACTGACCGTACGAGTCGCGCGTTCCATCCGCGCGCCAGCGCGTCACGGCAGAGTTGCCGAACCGGCTGTACCCGCCGCCTGCGTTCGTCACGAGGATCGTATAGGGCGGGTTCCCCAGGATCGCGATGCGCGGCTGCGATGTGTTCGGCGTGTCTATCTCGCGCGCGGCCGGCTTCTCGGTCTCGCGCGGAGCGCGGAGCGAGATGGACTCGTCGCTCGGCGGATTCTGCACCGTCAGCCTGCGCGGAATCCGCTCGTGCAGCATCAGCTCCGCCGAGCGCACGAGCGGATCGGTGTGGAACCGCCGCTGCCAGACCTGCCGCTTCAGCGCGTTGGCGAGCGCGACGACGCTCATGCCGACGTGGTGCGCGAAATACGCGCCGACGATCGCGCGCTTCGACCCCGTGAGCGGGCGCGTATAGTCGATGGCCTCGCGAAAGCCGTACGGTCCGAGCGCGCCTTCCGCCTCGAGCGACTGGAGATTGCGGATCGCCTGGTGCGGCTCTACGAGCATCGCGAGCATCGTCGCGTACGGAGCGACTACCAAGTCGTTGCGCAGACCGCGCTTGAGCGCGAGCTCGGGGACGCCGAATCCGCGGTACTGGTACGTCTGGTTGCGGTCGCGCGCGTTGTACCCGGATTCGGAGATTCCCCACGGCACGCCCCGCTCGGCGCCGTACGCGATGTGGCGCCTCACCGCGCCGCGATATGTCTGGTCGAGGAGCGTGAACGGGAACGATTGCATCACCAGCACCGGCATCAGGTACTCGAACATGCTGCCGCTCCACGACAGCAGGGTCTGGGTCCCCGCCGCCGCGGACAGCGAGCGTCCGAGCCGGAACCAGTGCTCCGGATCCACGTCGTCCTTGGCGATCGCGACAAAAGAGGCCAGTCGCGCCTCCGACGCGAGCAGGTCGTAGAACGAGTTGTCGAGCGTGTCGTTGCTGTGACGGTAGCCGATGGAGAACAGCTTGCGCTTCTCGTCGAACAGGAAAGTGAAGTCCATCTCCAGCGCGTAGTCGCTCGCGCGGTTGGCTAGCGCCAGCAGGCGCTTCTCCTGATCGGGTGACGGACTGCCCTTCTCCACCATGCCGAGAAATGCCTGCTTCAGCGCGATGAGATGCCCGGCCAGATTGCCGCTGTCCACGGTGGAGATGTACGCCGGCTCCAGCACGCGAAGCTCCGTCAGCTCGTACCAGTTGAAGAAGTGGCCTCGGAAGCGGCGCATGCGCTCCATCGCGCGAAACACGCGCTCGACGCGCTCGAGCATCTCGTCCCGGTCGATGAAGCCGAGATCGGCGGCTGAGACGATGCTCAGGAGCTGGAGCCCGATGTTCGTCGGCGAAGTGCGCATCGCCACTACCGGATTCGGATCCTCCTGGAAGTTGTCCGGAGCAAGCCACTGCGTTTCCTCGGAGACAAACCGCTCGAAGAAGTGCCAGTGGAGCCGCGCGTACCGGAACGCCGTCTGCCGCTCTCCCTCGGTGAGGTTGGCCTCGCGGGGAATCGCCGGGGCGCTGAGCGCGCTCGCGATCGCCGGGGAGATCGTCCAGAGACCGAGCGTGGTCAGCGCCACGATGAAAGTCGGTACGTCGATGAGCGAGCCGGCATCGTGGACTCCTGTGGCGTCGGGAAGAAAAAGCGAGGGAGCGATCACCAGCGCGACGGCGAACGCGAGACTCATCGCGGGCACCGGCCACATTATCCTCCAGACTTCCTGCCCACCGCCGCCCATCGTGCGCTCTACCTGCGACGCAGTCTGCCACTCGAGCAGGTTTGTCTTCGTCACCGCCAGTCGGATCAGCGTCCGCACGATCGCGTCCGCGGAGATCAGCGCCTGGTGCGGCAGAAACACCACGGCCAGCGCGACCTGTTGGACGCTCACCCTCCAGTCGCGCAATACCGCGGCGTAGTACGCCGTCCACGACTGATCCGAGGGCGGGCGGATTGCGGCCAGGAGGAGCGACACGATCCACGGCATCGCTATCGTAGCGACGCTCACGAGCGCCCACGTCACCGCGCTGACGTTCAGCCAGAGCCAGCCGCCGACCAGCATGAGCAGCTGCGCGAGGTCCACGACGCTGCGTCGCAAGTTGTCGAAAATCTTCCACCGGGAGATGGTCGAAAGCCTGTTGCGCATGGGCCCGGCCGGCCCCGGTACCGTGTCGCGCAGCCATCCGGAGATCTGCCAGTCGCCGCGGATCCACCGGTGCTTGCGCCGCGTGAAGGCCAGATATCTCGTGGGATAATCGTCGTACAGCTGGATATCCGTCACCAGCGCCGCCCGACTGTATGTGCCTTCGATCAGGTCGTGGCTGAGAAGCCGGTTTTCCGGAAAGCGCCCCTCGGTCGCGCGCTCGAACGCGTCCAGATCATAGATCCCCTTTCCCGCGAAGCTTCCCTCGGCGTACAGGTCCTGATACACGTCGGAGACGGCGGTCGTGTATGGATCCACGCCGGGATGACCGGAATGGATCGCGGCGAACCGGGAGCGGTGCGCGCTCGTCAGTGACACGCCGATGCGCGGCTGCATGATGCCGTATCCGCTGAGAACCCGGCCGTACCGGCGATCGTACACAGGACGATTCAGAGGATGCGCCATCGTCCCAACCAGGAGCTGCGCGGCGTCGCGCGGGAGAATCGTGTCGCTGTCGAGCGTGATGACGTACCGCACTCCGAGCAGCGGCGACGTGTCGCCCACGACCGTGGAGAACGCGTCCGCCTCGCCGCCGCGCAGATACTTGTTGAACTGGGACAGCTTGCCGCGCTTGCGCTCCCATCCCATCCAGACTTTCTGCTTGGCGTTCCACAACCTGCGCCTGTGAAAGAGATGGAACGCGTCGCCCGCGTGCCCCGCCGCGGCATACTTCACATTCAACGCGCGGATCCCCGCCGCGGCGGCGTTGATGATGTCGTCGTCGCCCTCGCGATCCTGGGCCGGCGCGTCAGTGAAATCGCTGAGGATCGCGAAGTAGAGCTGCGGATCGCGGTTCGCCAGGAACTGTACTTCCACGTGCTCGAGCGCCTCGCGCACCGCGGCGACGTTTCCGAACAGCGTAGGCACCACCACTACCGTGCGGCATTCCTCCGGGATTCCGTCTTCCCTGTACTCGAGCCGTGGGATGGTGCGCGGTGGAAGCAGGTACGTGACGAGCTGGTTGACCACGTTGATCGCGACGTCGTTGACCGGAATCGCCGCGAGCAGAATCAGCAGCGTCTGCTGCATGTTGCTCATTGGGTCCGCGATCCTCCAGATCAGCGCGAGAAACCCGAGCGTTATCGCGGCGATCCCGCCGAAGTAAGTCGCGTTCGGATGCCGCAGCACGAGTCGGTGCAGCCCTTCGCGCCACGGCGGACGATAGCCCGCCTTCGCCTCCACCAGCGTTCTGCCGTCGTCGATGAGGTAGTACCCGACGTGGGTCTGGCGACCCGCGCCCGACCGGGCCAGCTCCACGGCCATGCGCGCGACATTCTCCTCGGATTCCTCCGATCGCTTGGCTATCCATTCGACGACGTGCCTGTAGCGGTCCCTCGATCCGAATGACATCCGGGCGTAGTCGCCGCTCGGATCCTCGCGCAGGATCTTCTCGACCCCGCTCTGGGACTCGACGAACGCCTTCCAGTCCAGGCGCCCTATCGTGCGCAGGCTCATGATGCAGTTCACGACCGTGATCTGCGTGAGCGCCACGCGCCGATTCGAGCGCGTGACTGCTTCTTCGGTCGTGGGTCCGTCTTCGGCTATCCACTGCTCCAGCCACACAAGCGGAGTGAAATTCGACTGATACCCGCGCAGCTGCTGCAGGAAGCGCGACACGAACGTCGGCGTGAGCTTCGGGTGGTGGTCCACGAATTCTCTCAGCGCGATGGACAGCGCCTGGTCGGACTGCAGATTCGCGGTGTGCAGACGGATAGCCCACAAGTCCGCCACGGCTACTTCCTGCAGGCGCGCCTCCAGCCGGAGCGCCATGCGGCGGATGTTCTCGACGAGCCCGAGCCGCAGCATCGCGGGGATCGCCCACAGCTCCCCGAGCTTCAACGGCGCTTCGCGCTGGTACTCGCGCACGAACAGGGTGATGTTCTCGAGGTCCAGATGGCCCTCGGTGTGCGCGATGAGCTCGGTCGCGACCTCGTACACCCGCGGATGATCCGCGAGCGGCCCGCCCTCGAGCTTCGGCAGCTCCTGATAGTAGCCCCGCGGGAGGCTCGTTCTTACTTCGCGAATGTGCTCCTGGATGATATAGAAATTGTCCAGGAACCAGTCGCCGGCGGGACTGATGTCTACCTCGCGCTCGGCGCCGTCGTTCAGCGCCGAGTACACTCGCGCCAGAATCTCGCGCGTGCTGTCCAGCCGCTGGAGCAAAGGCTCCGGCCCGCGACGCTTCTGCTTCGGCGCCAGGCGATGGGCGCGGGCAACCTGTCTCGCCCGCTCGGCGAGACGATCCGCGCCCAGCACCTCGCCCCTGATCGGACCCACGAGCTCCTCGGTCCGGTGCCCGCGCACGCGGTGCACCAGTTCCGCCAGGAGATGTCGCCGTAGCTTCGGGGGTAGTGCGCTGGGCAGGGGAAAACCTCTTAAGGCGCTGTTCGGCTGTCTGCTGTTAGCAGTCGACTAGTAGCGGGGTTTTATTGGCGATTGCCGTGCCGCGCGAGACGTGCGCAAACCCCGCGTCACAATTAACCACCACCGCCGGCGCCCGACAGCGGGCTGCCGTTATCCCCCGTAGTACGACTTGATGCAGAGGGTAATCAAGCGCTGCCTCGCGTGCATCTGCGCCTCGCGGTCGATCGCGAACCGGGCATCGGGAAGCGCATCCCAGACGTTCTTCAATATCACGACGAGCTGCTCGGCCCTTATGTGCCGGTTCCTCGCCTCGGTGACGATCTGCCGGAGGACACGCGCCAGCTCCGGGTCTGCTTCGTCCGGATGCTCCATGTGGCTGGCGAGCACGGTGCGAAGCCTTGCTACCGTCGCGCCAGAGAGCCCTCCTGATGCCGGTCCCCCGCGTCCGCCGGCTTCGTTGGAATAATCGACCAGACAATTCAAGGAAAGTGGAGCGAATGGTGGCGACTTGTCCATCTGTTTTCTGTCAGAGCTAGTCAACCTACCAAACGAATTCCATTGCGCAAGCTCGACTTGTTTGACCCCCTGCGGCCCGTGTATTGCGGACGCTCAGCGATTCCTCGTCGGTGATTCTCGCTTCAGGGTTAGATGCCGGATTCGGTTTCCGTTCTCATTCTCGCGCGCGAAGAGCTCATTTCGGCTCTGCTTGGCCTGCTCGTCGAAACGACAGGGCATTCCGTGCACTTTGCCGGGGAAAACGAGACTGCCCGCGATGCGCTCCACCGGATCCGCCCAAAAGTGGTCATCGTCGATTGCGATCATCGGGACTGCACCGGCGACCTGGACAAGGCCGCCGGCGAGGTCGGCGCGCGATTGATTCTATTCAGCGCCTCCCGAGATGCGGAGTACGTCCGCAGGAAAGCCGCTCCGGCACGGTCGCAGTCGTTCACTTTTCCGATCGAGCCACCCCGCCTCGCTTCCCTGATTCGGGAAACCTCGGCCTGACAGATCCGTCCCGCGCAACACTAGACGGGACCTTTTTTCAGCGCGGCTGGATCTTCACTGGAACCGCAAGCGTCACCGTGCGCGGGGAAAGGCATATCGTGTCGTTGCATGCCTGGAACAGCGCGCTCACCAGAATAGTCGCGGTACCCGTGCGCGCGTCCGGCCTGGCCCTGACGGGAACGATGAAGGAGGCCGCGGACGAATGCTTCTCCACGTTCATGCTGAACGTCTTGTCGAACGACCGTGACGGCTCCGGCCCGGTCACGCGGCCGGCGGAGCCAAAGCTCGCGCTGTCCGCGAGCCAGATCCGGGCGGGCGTGGGGCCACCGGCTGGCTGCGTGAGCGAATAGAAGTACCAGCCGCGCTCCGGACTCGCGCTCACCACTACGCGCGCTTCGCCCCCGGGAGCGACCGATGCCGGACCGTCGAGGGAAGCTGTCCAGCGCACGGGGTCTTGCCGGCCGCCGCAGGCAGTGGCGACCGACACGACCGAAGCTGCGACCAGACGGCGCGCGCGGCGCGAAAGAAGCATGTCAGAAATCGGCGATCGTTTTCGTGGACGCGGGTCGCGTTCGTCGGGCACGGCTTGCCACCGCTTCCGCGGCCGCCCATGCCCGCAATACGTTTTCGCCCGCAAGCTTGCGCAGATCGCCGTCGGTCCAGCCCCTGCGCGCGAGCTCGGCGAACAGCCGCGGATACGTGGACACGTCCTCCAGCCCGACGATCACCTCGCTGATGCCGTCGAAATCACCGCCAATGCCGACGTGATCCACCCCAGCAACCCGCCGAATGTGCTCGATGTGGTCGGCGACCTGGGCTAGAACGGCCTTCGGTCGCGGGTTCGCGGCGCGCCATTCCCCATAGGCGACAGTTGAAGTGTCGCTCCCGAATCTGCGCCTGGCGGCCGCGTCAGCAACGAGCTCCTGAGAGATGAAGCCGGGCACGAACGTCACCATGACGACGCCGCCGTTCGACGGCAGCCGCCTGAGTATCGAGTCCGGCACGTTTCTCGGAACGTCGGCGAGGGCTCGCGCCGACGAGTGCGAGAATATCACGGGCGCTTCGCTGACGTTCAGCGCGTCGCTCATCGTCGCGGGCGAAGCGTGCGACAGGTCCACCAGCATGCCGAGCCTGTTCATCTCACGCACCACTTCTTCGCCGAAGGGAGAGAGGCCGCCGTGTCGCGCCGTGTCCATCGCGGCGTCAGCCCAGTCCAGCGTGACATTGTGCGTCAGCGTCATGTATCGCGCGCCAAGGTCGTAGTACGCCCTGAGCGCGCCCAGCGAATTCTCGATGACGTGCCCGCCTTCCATCCCGATCACCGAGCCGATTTTCCCACCGCGGAATGCGCGACGGACGTCCTCCGCGGTCAGCGAGAGCTCAAAGCGATCCGGATACTTCGCGATCACCTGCCGCGCGATATCTATCTGCTCCAGCTGAACCCGCGCGAATCCGGAATCGCGGTATTCGCCCGGCACGTACACGGACCAGAACTGGCCGCCCACCATTCCCCGGCGCAGCCGGTCCAGGTCGGTGTGCCCACCCGTACGGATTCGCAGATCGTACGCTTCCACGTCTCGCGGACGCATTCCGTGCTCGCGAATGGCCCATGGCAGATCGTTGTGCCCGTCCACGAGCGGCGTTGTCCGCAGCACCCGCACAGCGCGCTCGAGATGCCGGTCGCGGTCCTGCGATTGAACGGCTGCCGGACAGGCGAGAGCCAGAGCGAGCACATACGACGTGAGGATTCTCATAATTCCCTTGCTGTTGCATCGAGGAGGTCGAGCGTGCGGCGGACGTGCTCTTCAGTGGTGCGCAGGTTGCCGATGGACAGCCGGATCACCTGCGCCCCGCGGATCTTGGTTCCGGAGAGGAACGCCTCGCCGCTGTCGTTCACTCGTGAAAGTATCGCCGAGTTCATCGCGTTCGCTTCCTCGAGGGACGCGCCTCGCAAGGTACGCCGGAACACAACCGTAGAAAACTCGACGGGCGCGCAGAGCTCGTACATGTCGGAGGTCTCTGCCCAGCGAGCCACGACCTGCGCCAGCCGCATGTGCTCGCGCAAGCGCGAAGCCAGCCCGTCGGCTCCGAAGTACCGCAGCACGAACCAGAGCTTCAACGCGCGAAACCTGCGCCCCAGCGACAGGCCGTAGTCCATGAGGTTCGTCACGCCCGGCTCGGGCGTCCGCAGGATCTCCAGCGGAAGCGCGAACGCCGCCTTGAGAGATTCCGGCTCGCTCGTGTAGAGCACGGAACAGTCGATCGGCACGAACAGCCACTTGTGCGGGTTCACCACGAGCGAATGCGCGCGCTCGGCGCCGGCGAGCACGTACCGCTTCTCCGGCACTATCGCGGCGACGCCGGCATACGACGCGTCGACATGCAGCCACGTTCCCGCGCGCTCGCAGATCCCCGCGATTTCGACGACAGGGTCTACCGCGGTGGTGCCGGTCGTGCCGACCGTGGCGACCACCGCGATGGGACGGAAACCCGCGGCTCGATCCGAGTCGATCGCCTGCTGCAGCAGATCGGGCCGCATCCGGAAGCGATCGTCCACCGGAATTTTCCGAAGCGCCTGCGAACCCAGGCCGAGCGTGATCACTGCCTTGTCCACGCTGGAGTGCGCTTCTTCGGAGCAATAAACCCGCAGCTTGAGATCCCCGGTGCCGCGCTCGTGGATTCCAAGGTTCGCGAATTCGCGCGCGGCCGCCAGCGCATACAGCGTGCTGGACGAAGCCGTATCGGTGATTTCTCCAAACAGCGGATCGGGCAGACCCATGAGCTGCCGCAGCCAATCAAGTGTGACCTCTTCGAGCTCGGTCGCGGCGGGGCTTCCGCGCCAGACCATGGCGTTCACGTTCAGCCCGGCCGCGAGCATCTCGCCAAGAATCCCAGGACCCGATCCCGTGATGGCGAAGTACGCCATGAATCCGGGATGATTCCAATGGGTTATTCCCGGGAGGATCTTCGTGTCGAAGTCGGCAAGTATGGCTTCCATGTCCTCGCCGGCCCGCGGTGCCGCGTCGGGCAGCGACGCGCGAATCATCCCCGGCCGGGCGCGACTCAGCACCGGCGCGCGTTCGGCTTCCTCCAGATACCGCGCGATTCGGTCGACCATCATGTGGCCGTAGCGGCGAAAATCTTCCGGCGACATGTCGCCGGAGTCGCTGCGCTTACCCAGGTCCCGCTCCATCCGCTCACCTCGCTCGACCTCTGGCTACCACAATGGTGCCCGCTACTATAAAATGGCACCCATGGACGGCCTCGGCACACCGCGCGACAAGACAGTGATCCGGGCAGTCGTGCTGATCACGGCGATGTACGTCGTGCTTCACCTGCTCTGGCGCACCCGCAGCATCATCCTGACGGTGTTCCTCGGTGTGCTGTTCGCCATCGCCGTAAGCGCCGGCGCGGACAAGCTCCAGAAGTTCCGGATACCCCGCGCGATTGGCGCGCCCTTCATAGTCCTGGCGTTTCTCGGATTGCTCGGCGCCTTCGGAGCGTGGATGGGCCCGACGGTCCGCGAGCAGAGCACCGAGCTGCGCACGAAGCTTCCGGAAGCGCTGGAGAAGCTCGAGAACTGGATCGAGGGCCAGAGCGACGGAGTCGTCGGTACCGTGCTGGGCGTGCCCGATCCGGATTCGCTGGCACGCGCGGAACGCGCTGCCGCACGGGTTCCGACAGTGCAGGTCGTAACCGAGGATGAGCCCAAAGGCCTGCGCGAGCGGCTGACGGAGCAGATCGGTGGCGCCGGCCGGTACTTCCTTCCGGTGCTCGGGTCAACGCTGGCCGTGGTCGCGGCGGTGCTGCTGGTCCTGTTCGTCACCATCTACGTCGCCGTGAATCCCGGCATGTACCAGCGCGGCGCGCTGCGTCTACTGCCGCCGCGCAATCGCGAGCGCGCCTCGGTGGTGCTCGGGGCCATCGGCGCCACTCTCCGCAAGTGGCTCGTGACGCAGCTCATCGCCATGGTGGTGATCGGCGTGGTCACTACGGCGGTGCTCCTGGCGCTCGGCGTGCGCGCCGCGATCCCTCTGGGAATTCTCGCCGGGCTCCTCGAGTTCGTCCCGACGCTCGGTCCGATACTCAGCGCCGTGCCCGCGATCGCGATGGGCTTCGTCGATTCGCCGGAGAAGGCGCTCTTCGTCACGCTCGCGTACGTCGGAATTCAGTTCCTCGAGAACCACATCCTGATTCCCATCCTGATGAAGGAGGGAATAGATCTCGCCCCCGCGCTTACGATCGTGGTTCAGGCGGTGATGGCGATCCTGTTCGGATTCCTGGGGTTGCTCGTAGCTGTGCCGTTATTGGCGGTGATCGTGGTGTGCATCCGCGTGGGACTGCTGCACGAGGAGCCGGACGTCATGAGTAAAAGTCACTCGGATCCGCCAGAGCCAACTCCTTCAGTAGTTCCGCAAGCTTCGACGTGACGGCGCCCGCGTAGCGGGCGCCCTTGTCGGCAGTCGCCGCCGCCGGATTTCCAATGCCGGTGTCGTCGGTGACCTGCGTCCACTTCCTTGGCGACCACGCCCACCCCTCCCGCATCGCCTTGATCTTTGGACGGCGCGCCTTGCCGGGTCCGGCCTGCTCGAGCGGCCGCACCAGCTCCGGATTGCAGTGCAGCATCACGCTCGTCTCCAGCTCGCCGGCGTGATCACCCAGGTCGTCGAAATACTCCCGCCCATCCACTATCTGCCACCAGTTGACGGCGCACAGGAACACTCGAGTGGAAGGCTGGAGCTCGCGTATCATTTGCTTGAAATCGTTTCCGCCGTGCCCGTTCAGGATCAGCAGCTTGTGAACTCCCTGCTGCTCCAGGGAGCCGACCACGTCGCGCAGGACCAGCGCCTGCGTGCTCGGATTCATGTTGATGCAGAGCGGAATGTCGAGCTGGCCCGTATTCACGCCGAACGGAACCGTAGGCAGCGCGATGACCTTCGCGCCGCCCGCCGCCGCGAGCTTCGCGGCTTCAGCCGCGAAGTAATCGCACTCGTATACGTCGGTGCCGTACGGCAGATGATAGTTGTGCGCTTCGGTGGCGCCCCACGGAAGGATCGCGACGTCGAAGCGCGCGGCGGAAATCTCCTTCCACGTTGCTTCGGCAAGAATGTGCTTCCGCGGGTCGGACACTAAAGCCCCTCGCGCAATTCGAGGTTCGCGAGGATCTCCGAGCGCGCGCGCCAGACAGGCTTGAGCTGCTTTGCGGAGAACAGCCCGAGCTGGTCGGTGCGGTGCGGAGAACCCGAACGCGAAGCGTTGCCGACCGCGATGATCGAGCGAGCGCGCACCGGCGCCGAGAACTCGACCGCTGCCACGTAGCTGTCGCCACCTACAGCGCGATAGCGGTTTGGTCCATCCGCCTCGTACCCGATGGGCCGGAACGCGCCGTGTCTTTCCTGGGCGCCATTTGAAGGAAGGTCGACATTGTCCCGGCGCAGTCGATAAACGTCACCCCACGCGACGTCGATCGCTCCGAATCTCCTGACGACGTTCGCGACCGCCGTTTCGAGGGCGGCAATCGCGGCTTCGGGGCTCGAGAGGCCGTCCGGGGTGGACCTCGGTGCGTTGATGCTCCACGGACGCGCCCACGCGCTGGTTCCAGGCCGGGTAGTCTGGCCGAGGATTCTCCACCACTCCACGAACAGCACCGTACCGCGGCTCGCGTTGTCAGCGCTTCGGTCCCATCGCGACAGCACGTCTCCGGCCTCTCTCACCACGCTGCTCCCGCTCGCCGCGGCCAGCGGAAGCAGATCGTCCAGTATGCGGTCGGCCAGCAGCATCCGGGTCGAATGCTTATACGACACCAGTTCGTCGAACGTGATGCTGGAGTCGGACTCTAGCATCGCGACCGAGCGCTGCGCGCGGAGCGACATTGATCGCGTCGCCAGGTAGGCCGGGTATCGCGCGGGGTCGAGTGCCACCGGGAACGTGGACCACCACGGAGGATCGTTCGCGTTCTGCACGTAGCCGCTGGGAGGATCGACGACCTTCGGCATGTCGTCGTAGCCGTGAACCCTCGTCCACAGGTTGGACGAAGTCTCGCCGGGGACGATTCCCTCCCATTGCGCGCGCGTGCCCGCGCCACGAACCGGCGAATTGCCGCCGTAGAAATACATGATGTGGCCGTCGCGGTCCGCGTACGTGATGTTCTGCCCGGATATCTGATTCGGGCGAATCGCATTCTCGAATGCCGCCAGGTTCCGCGCCTGGCCCATGTTCCACCACTGCTCCAAAGCGAAGGGCATGTCCAGTCCGACCGCGCGCAGCGCTATCGCTTTGCCGGGCTTGTCTGCGACCACGGGTCCGTGAACGGATCGGCGAATTACCAGCGTGTCCACCCGTGGCTGGGCTCCCGCGGCGCGCGGCCTAACGGAGATCAGCCGACGCTCCGTGTCGAACGGCCGGACTCCGCCGTCCCACTTGTAGCCCGCGCCCTCGAGCGTAATCTCGTACAGGTCTTCACCGTCCTGCGTGTTCACGGTATGCGTCCACCCCAGGTGATCGTTGAACGCGATGTTGATCACCGGATTGCCGATGATTGACGCCCCGTACAGGTCCATGCCCGGGATGCCAGTATGAACTTCGAGCCACGTGAACATGTCCGCCCAGGGCAAATGCGGGTTGGCGAGCAGCATTGCCTTGCCGCTGGCGGAACGCGACGGCGCGATGGCCCACGCGTTCGATCCGCGCTCGCGCCAGGCACGGGTGTCTTCCTGCGCCTTCTGTCGCGACGTTACGAACGCCGATAACAGATTCCGCTGCTGATGCGCAAGCACGTCCGTCTCGGTCACCGGCAGCACCGCGCGCACGGAATCGCCCACCATGTCGGGATGCGCGCTCGCGAAGCCGTTGATCCCGGCGACAAACGCCGTGAGGTGCGCCTTCATCCCCGGCGACTGGACATTCAGCCACTCCGTCGCGCGCGGCGGAATTCCCATCGTCCATACCCAGCGGTCCTCTTCCAGATAATCCTCGCCGAGCAGCTCGGCGCCGCGCCCACGTGCCTGCGCGTACAGCCGGAGCAGCAGGTCGCCGTGATTGCGCATCTGCGCCCAACCGAGCGCTCGCGCCGCTCCGTTCCGGTCGCTCGCGAAGATGTGGGGCACGCCGTAGCTGTCCCACAGGATTTCGGCGGAGCTTGGAACGCCGCTGCCGCTGCGCGACGAGATCGGCGTCGAGCACGCGGCCACGAGCGTCAACGCGATGGCGAAGCGTGGTAGCGCCGGTGACAGGAATGAGCTTTTCATGTGCACCGTGGTGTAGGAGCCTACTTGCCTTCGTTCATGAAGCGGGCGAGCAGCCGGTGAAAGTGGTGTGTTCCGGTTTCGCGCTTTGGGGAATACCGCCCGCGATCATACAGGCGGGATCGAACTCCGGCCTGCACGGACTCTACGACCTCCTCGTCCTCCATCTCGACCAGGTGCAGGCCGGCGCCCACGCCCTTGTCCCGCAGATCCTCGCGCCATACATACGATATAAAGGAGACTTTGGTGCGCGACTCGCTGAGAGGCTGGACCACGTTTACTGACAGTCCCCACGGATAGAAGTTCAGCATCAGGTTTGGGAACAGCCAGAAATACAGCGCGGCCAGCCGCTGCCCGTGCTCGGGGTGTCCCGCCGGCAGCTCGAACACCGTCTCACCGGGCTTGCCGAAGCCGAGCTGGAGCGATCCGTAATCGAAGAGCTCGGTTCGATAGGCGCTGTAGTCGAGCTGGTCCGACAGGCCCGCGTGCACGTACGGTATGTGGAATTCTTCGGAGTAATTGTCCACGTACAACGCCCAGTTCGAATCCACGACGTAATCCCTGGACGCCGCGCCATCACGAACAAAACCGTCCAACGGCATCCAGTCCGTTCTCTCCCTCACCGGCTTCATCCAGTCCTCGAAGCTCATCGCGGGATCGATGGCGGTAAAGGAAAGCGGCCCCAATTGATGGAGCGGAAGCCGCGGGAGGTTGTCCCGCTCGGAGGGAAATCCCTCGACACCCTCGAACTCCGGCATCGAAGTGAAGGCGCCATCGAGCGCGAACCTGCGTCCGTGATATCTGCACCTTAGCGTCTTGAGATGGCCTTCGCCTTCCACCACGAGCGCGCCGCGATGGGTGCACACGTTGGACAGACAGTGCGACCCGCCGTTCTCGTCCCGAGTGAAGACCAACGGCTCGTTCAGGCATCCTTCGAGCAGCGTGAAGGGAAGGACGTGACCCGGAGCGCGGACGCGCGCGGCGTCGCTCACGACCTGCCATGTGCGCGCGAACACGCGATCCCGCTGCACGTCATAGCACTCGCGGGTGTGGTACACGTCCGCCGGCATCGTAGACGCCTTCGATATGTCCGCGTGAATCTCTATGGGCATCGGCGGCATGACCTAAACTATCCCGCCGCCCACCGAACTTCGACGTGCGCGCTCGCTCCGCGCGTACAGAGCCCAGCCGGCAATCAGCAGTGCCGCCGTCAACGCTACGATCTTGCCGACAGCGAGCGGCTTGTTTGCCTCGTCCGCCGCTGGAACGAACGCCAGGACAAGAGCGACGAAAGTGGTGGCAAGCCCGAGTCCCGCGACCGCGGCCGCGCCCCGGGCGCCGCCTGGAACCCTGAATGAGCCTTCCGCGGACGGCTCGCTCCGCAGCCGGATCACGGAAGCGAACATCAATAGAAATGGAATGAAGTACGCGATGATGGACATGCTGATCATCACGTTGTAGGCGCCGCGGATGTCCGTTCCGGCTTGGCCAACCACTATCAGCACGACGGTGATGGCCGCCTGGAAAAGCATCGCCACATGCGGCGTCCCGAACCGGGGGTGAATTCTTCCGAAGGAAGCGGGCAGCCGTCCCTCGGTGCCTGCAACGAACGGCAGCCTCGAAACCGCGGTGAGCCACGCGCCCACTGCGCCTATCGCGCCTATCGTTATCAGAACGGCCACTACGGGACCGAGACCGGTTACACCGACCAGGCCGGCAACCCGCGTGATCGCCTGCATGATTCCCGGTATGCCGCCGACCTCCTCGGGCGGGATCGCGACCAGAATCGCGACGGTGCCGGCGACATACAGAAATACAATGACCGACCCGGCAATGATGATGGCCCGCGGAATCGTGCGCGCCGGATCCCGGACCGACCTGGCCATAAGCGACGCGGTCTCGACGCCACCGAACGCGAATGCGATCGTGGACCAGAACAACACGTCTTTCAGCGCGAAATCCGGCATGGCAGCCGGCAGATTGAAATCAGTCGCGCTGCCGAAGCGAGTCGCCGCGATCGCGCCGAGCGCGATCAACAGCAGCGCGGGGATCCACACCCCGACCGCGCCGGAGTTCTGGATCCACTTGCCGAAGCGCATGCCGGCGACGTTGGGGAGAACCGCTACGCCCAAACCGATCATCGCCGCGGTCACGAAGTAAGTCGGGCTGCTCGCGAGCGGTCCGTCCTGAGCGCCGATGACGAAGAGCGCGTTGCCGGCGGCGAAATACAGGACGCCGGGGAAGTACGGGATGTTCGACATCCAGTACGTCCAGCCCGTCATGAACCCGGCGAAGTCTCCGAATGCGCGGCGGCTCCACACGTACATCCCGCCCTCTTCCGGGTACCGCGAGGACAGATCGACTACGCACAATGCCAGCGGAACGAACAGCGTGAGGCAGGCGAGGATCCACACCACGATCGCGCCGGGGCCCGCGGCTGCGGCGACGGGCAGCCACCGGAGATTGAATACGGCGACGATGTAAAAGAGAACGAGGTCGCGCAGCGACAGCGTGCGCGACCCGTCAGCCCTCTCCGCGTCCATCACCCGGTCTACCTGTTGAACCGGTGCATGAGGTCCACCAGCTCGTCATACATCGCTTCAGCCTCTGGCTCCCCCACCCGGATCGCTGCCGTCGCGCAGTGCTTCAGATGATTTCGCATCAGCTCCCGGCCAACCGCCCGAAGAGCCTCGTTCACCGACGAGATCTGCGTCATCACATCCGCGCAATATCGATCCTCTTCGATCATCTTCTGCAGGCCGCGAACCTGACCTTCGATCCGGCGCAGCCGCTTCAGGTTGCGCGCCTTGGCATCGGCATCGACCCCGACTGCCATTCTCGCATTCGCCATTCTCATCCCGCCGCGCGGAATCCGCGCAATCGAAGACTGTTGGCCACCACACTCACCGAGCTGAACGCCATCGCAAGGCTGGCGAGAATCGGGCTCAGCAGCAGGCCGAGCGCGGGATACAGCGCGCCGGCCGCAATCGGAATCCCGA
>DATLBG010000100.1:0-27288 GCA_035527035.1 Gemmatimonadaceae bacterium
CGGCGTGCGTGACCTCGGCGCCGCAGGGGGCCTATCCGCCGGGCGCGCTGCCGCCGGGCGCCGTCCCCGGGCAGCTGCGGCCGGCCGCCTATCCGCCGGCGCCGGGTACGACGCTGCGTCCCTGAGCGCCGCCCAGGACGGGACGCCGAAACCCGGCGCCGCTCCGGCGCCGTAGTGCACCCGACGCGCGGTCCTCGCTTCCGGGGCGCGCCAGGGATCGCCCCCGCCCCATCCGTCGTGCCCTCCCTCATCGAGTTCCGCGGCGTCGGCAAGCGCTACCAGCGCCCCTTCGCCTCCGACGTCGTCGCCCTGGAAGACGTCTCCTTCGACGTCCACGCCGGGGAGGTGCTCGGCATCGCCGGCCCGAACGGCGCCGGCAAGAGCACGCTCATCTCGATCCTGCTCGGCTACGTGCCGGCCAGCCGGGGCGAGGTCCGCATCGCCAACCGCCCGGTGCGCGAGTACATCGAGCGCCACGGCGTCGGCTACCTGTCGGAGCTCGTCGACGTCGACCCGCGCTGGACGGTGCTCGATGCGCTGCAGCGGTTCGGCACCCTGGCCGGCGTGCCCGACGCGCGGCTGCGCGCGCGGGCGCACGAGCTGATGACGCGGCTGGGGCTCGAGGAGTTCGCCGACCGTCCCTTCCGCAAGCTCTCCAAGGGCAACAAGCAGCGGCTCGGGCTCGCCCAGGCGCTGCTGCGCGAGGAGCGCGTGCTCATCCTCGACGAGCCGACGCACGGCCTCGATCCCGTCTGGATGATCCGCTTCCGCGGCATCCTGGCGGAGCTCCGCCGGCCGGGGCGCGCCATCCTCGTGGCGTCGCACAACCTCGAGGAGCTGGAGCGGCTGTGCGACCGGGTGGCGATCCTCGACCGCGGGCGCGTCACGCGCATCGTGCAGGTCGGCGAGGTGCTGCCGCACACCAACGAGACGCTCTACCGCCTCACGGTCGCGCGCGGCGCCGACCGGCTCAGCGAGGTGTTCACCGACGCCGTGGACCTGGGCCGCGGCGACTGGGCGGTGCGCGCCCCGACGCTCGAGGCGCTCAACCACGGCATCGCGGCCCTGGTCGAGCGCGGCGTGCTGCTGGCCGGCGTGGCGCCGGCCCAGAGCGCGCTCGAGCAGGTCTTCCACGACGCCATCGGCGAGGTGTACCTGTGATCTCCTTCGACGGCTCGACCCCCACGCCAGTGCGCGACCGCGAGCGCACCGAGCGCCTGATCGAGGAGCTGGTCTCCGCCAACGTGGTGGCGACGCGCCCCGACAGCTCCGCGGTGCTGGAAGACGACGACTTCCTGCTCTCCGACGAGACGCTCGACGTGCCGCCGGCGGAGTCGCCGCTGCGCCGCTATCTGCTCTACCAGATCCGCGACTTCGTCAAGCAGCGCGGCGCCTGGATGCTGGCCATCGGGCTGCTGGGCATCTACTTCGTCTGGGACAACTTCGACCCGTCGCGCAGCATGCGGCGCCCGATGCGCAACGGCGTTCCGCGGAATCCGATGGATCAGATCCGCGACGGGATCCTGATCATGGGGACCGGCTTCGCCTTCCTGTCGAGCGTCTTCGCCACCCACGGCATCGTGTCCGCGGAGCGCGAGCGCGGGCTGCAGCGCTTCCTGTTCGCCAAGCCGATCGCGCGCATCCCGTACTACCTGCAGAAGCTCGGCATCGCCTTCGCGGGCACGCTCGTGCTGACGGCCGTGCTGATGTCGCTGGCGGGTCTGGTCTTCGGGGTCACCGTGCCGCTCGCCTCCGCGCTCTCGCTGGCGGTGGCGCTCTTCGCCTCGGTCGGCGGGCTGACCTTCCTGCTCTCGACGCTCGTACGCTTCGAGGGCGGGCTGGCGCTGCTGATGTCGCTGGCCGTCGTTCCGCTGCGCGCGATCGCGCACGAGAGCGACCTGGGAGCGTGGCGCTTCGTGGGCGCGATCCGCTACCTGCTCCCGCCGATCGAGCGCCTCGGTCCGCTCGTCGATTCGAACGAGCTGGGCGACCCGCTCCGCGCCGTGCTCTGGGCGCTCGCCTACGGTGCGGTGTACATCGTCGCCGGTCTCATGGTGCTCCGCCGCCGCTCGATCCTGACCTGATCGCCACCCGAGCGCGCGGCGCGGGCACGCACGGTGCCCGGAGGCGCTTCACTCGCAGGCGGACCCGGAGGCATCCTCCGGCCGCCCGCGGGTGAGGCGCCTTCCCGCGTTCCGCCCGGCCGCCTCGCCCCCGACTCGCGCCCCGTCCGCTCGATGGCCTCGTCCGATCCGAACCAGCTGCTCGATCCCGCCACGGTGCACCGCACCGTCCTCCCGAACGGCCTCACCGTGCTCGTTCGCCGCGACGCCTCGGCGCCCGTGGTCGCGATCAACACCTTCGTGCGCGCCGGCTACTTCGACGAGTCGGACGACGTCGTCGGGGTGGCGCACGTGCTCGAGCACATGTTCTTCAAGGGCACGCCCACGCGAGGAGTCGGCGAGATCGCGCGCCAGACGAAAGCCAGCGGCGGCTATCTCAACGCGCACACGATCTACGATCACACCAGCTACTACACAGTGCTCCCGGCGGCCTCGTTTCGCCGGGGCCTGGAGATTCAGGCGGACGCGTTCCGCAATTCGCTGATCGACGCGGGCGAGCTCGAGCGGGAGCTGGAGGTCATCATCCAGGAGGTCAGGCGGAAGCGGGACAATCCGTCCGCGATGGCCACCGAGAGCCTGTACGCGCTGCTGCACGACGCGCATCGCATTCGCCGGTGGCGCATGGGGACCGAGGACGAGCTGCGGGAGCTGACGCGCGACCAGCTGCTGGGTTTTTATCGCGCGCACTACCGGCCGTCCAACACGATTCTCTCGATCGCGGGCGGCATCAATGCCGACACCGCGATGGCGGAAGCGCACCGGCTGTACGGCGACATGGCTACCGGCCAGGTAGCGCGCGATCGCGGACCCGACGAGAGCGGGAATGCCGGGCCGCGCTATTCCGAGATGTCGGGCGACGTCGCGCAGACGCAGCTCGTGCTGGGGTGGAGGACTCCCCCTCTGAGCGACCCTGCGACCCCCGCGCTCGATCTCGCGGCGATGCTGCTGTCCGCGGGGCGGGCGTCGCGGCTGTATCGCGCCGTGCGTGAGCGGCAGCTCGCGTCGTCGGTCTCCGCGTACAATTACACGCCGACCGACGTCGGAGTGTTCGTGGTGCACGCCGAGTGCGACCCGCAGCACACGGTCGGGGCCGCGCGCGCGATAAGCGCGCAAATGGAATCGCTGCGTGCCGGGGAGATTGCCCACTTCGAAGTCGAGCGGGTGCGCCGCCTGTTCGAGAGCCGGTGGCTCCGGCGGCTCGAGACGGCCGAAGGCCGCGCGACCCATTTGGCCGAGTGGGAAGCGCAGGGCGCGTGGGAGCTCGGAGAGGACTATTACGACCGATTCCTTCGACTTGACGGAGCCGCCGTCGCCGATGCCGCGTCGCGGTTTCTCGGACCCGGGCGCCGCGGTTGCGTGGTGTATCGTCCACGGACTGCCGAGCCCGTTGCAGCGGGAGTCGCAGGATCCCTGGTTGCAACACCCGGAAGCGAGCCCGCCCTCTCGCATATGGCGCCGCTCGGAGCGCCCGCTATAGCAGTAAGGCCCACGTCGCGGCCGGACACGCGGCATGGCGTGGACGTGTATCGGAGCGAGCAGGGCGTTCCCATCCTGGTGCGCAGGCGGACGACCATGCCGATGGTGCACCTCGCAGTGGTATCGGCCGCTGGCGCGGCGCATGATGAGGCCGACCGCGCGGGAGTCGCGCTGCTCATGGGACGCGCGTCAATCAAGGGCACCGCGCGGCGCAGCGCGGAGGAGATCGCCGCGGAGGCGGAATTCCTCGGCGGGACCGTAGGGGCAAGCGTCACTGGAGAGACCACATCATGGAGCATCTCGGTGCCGTCCAGCCGGTTCGAGTCGGCGGTCGAGCTCCTGGCGGACATCGTGCAGAACCCCGCTTTTCCGGAGGACGCTGTAGAGATTGAGCGCGCGGTCGCGCTGTCGGATGTCGCGTCGTTTCGCGACGACATGTACTCGTATCCGGTCCACCTCGCCGTGGCCGCGGCATACGGCGATCATCCGTATGGGCGACCGGCATTCGGGAGCGAGCAGGCATTGCGCGCGGTCGGCGCGGGAGATCTGCGGGAGAGGCACGTCCGGTCGATCGCGCGCGGGCGGACGGCGATCGGGATCGTCGGCGACGTCGATTCGCGTCGCGCTGCCGAGGTCGCCGCAGGCGCCTTCGGGACTCTATCGCGTCATGAGGGCGGGGTGCTTCCGCGTCCCATCTGGCCGGAGCGCGCGCGCGAGCTGGTGGAGGAGCGGGACAAGGCGCAGACGGCACTGGCTATGGCGTTTCCCGCCCCCGCGCGCGGCGACAACGAGCGATTCACCGCGCGGCTCATCTCCATTATGGCCAGCGGTCTGGGCGGGCGCTTTTTCGACGAGCTGCGGGAGCGACAGTCGCTGGCGTACACCGTGGGCGTGCACAGCGCGGAGCGGCCGCTCGCGGGGACGTTCATCGCCTACATCGCGACGTCGGCGGACAAGGAGGACCGCGCGCGGCAGGGACTGCTGCGCGAGTTCGAGCGGTTGCGCGTGGAGCTGGTGACGACCGAAGAGCTGGATCGGGCAAAGGAATACGCGGTCGGAGCGAGCGCGATACGCCGCGAGACGGCAGGCGCCCTGCTGTCGGAGATGATGGACGCGTGGCTGTTCGGCGCGCTCTCGGAAGCTGCCGAGCTGGAGAGGCGGATTCGCGCCGTCACGCGGGAAGACGTGAGGCGTCTGGCCGCGGCCTGCTTCGATCCGTCGAAGCGTGCCGAAGGGATCGTGCGCGGCCGCTAGGGCGCGGCGGTTTCCCTCAGTCCGGCACGCGCCCGTGCCATCATTGCGACGGCCGGGCGGAGCCGGCCGTTCGGCGCCCGCAGTCCCCGCTCCGAGTCGTAGTCTCCGGCCTCGCCGACGATCAGTCCCTTGATCGGCGGCTGCGTCGTCGCCCATGCGAGCGCGCCCCAGATTGCGAGCGCCTGACTCTTCTCGCCGTGCACCGCGGGGAATCCGCCGGCGTTGAAGACCCAGTGCGGCTTCTGCCTGCCGGGGTTCTGCAGCAGCCACCGCTGGGCTATCCGCATCCGCGTGTCGAGCGTGGTGGCGCCGTCGAAGCCCGGCAGGAGGCTGAACCCGACGACGTCCATCGGCGACCCGGGCCGCGCCGCCCACGAATACAGCACGCTGTCGCGGGCGCCGTAGCTCGCGGCTGAAACGCCGACGCGCATGGCCGGCCGCAGCCTCTGCCCGAGCTGAGCGGCGCGCGTTAGGTAATCCACCCAGAACTGCACCGGCTGCGTGCCGACCGCCCGCGCGCCATCGCCGTAAGGCTCCACCGCCGGGAGGAGAATGTCGGGTCGCAATCTCCTGATGATCTGATCGAGCTGCCGCAGCCGGCTCTCGTTGAAGCCCGCCACCGATGCGCCAAGCTCCCCCTTCGACGCCGACGAGTACCCGAGCGAAACGATGATCAGCACGCTGTCCTCGCGAAATCCATTGAGAGCTCGCGAGAGGGAATCCAGCGTCTGCGCGTCCACGGCTTCGGGTGTCAGCACGATGCTGATCGCATCCACCTCGAGCTGGTGCGCGAGCGTCGTGTCGTGGCGCAGGGCCAAGCGCGAGACCTGGCCAGACAGGTCGGGAAAGATCTTGAGGCCGAGCGCGAAGTCCCCCGCGGGACGCTCCTGCAGTCGCTGCGATTCGTAATGGGGATAGCTGCGGACGGCGGCGAGGCCGTCGGGGACTTCCACCAGCACCACGGCGGTCATCGCCATTGCGATCAGGCCGAGCACGATCCGCGCGAATGCGCTCGCGCGCCAATGCGCGGGAAGCGCGGGCGCGAGCAGCGGGATCTGGACGTACGCCGTTCGCCAGAGCGCCGCCGCGCCGAACACGATGCCGGCGGCGCTGGCTTGCGCAGCAGCGAGGCCGTGAACGAACTCAGGGGGCTCGCTGCCGCGGGACACCACGAACTTGCTCAGGGCGACGGCGGCGATCACGGCGTTGTACATCAAGATGGGCACGCCCAACAGGGGAGTGACCAGCCGCTTGCTCAGGGCGTACATCACCTGCAGCACGAACATGACCGTGATCACCGGCCACACCCAGAGGAGGGGCTGCATCGCCCGCCCGTACATGATGGACGAAGCCGCGAACGCGATCAGCAGCGCCGGCGCGAGGAGCAGGCCGCACAGGGCGGTGAGCGCGGCAAAATTCCTTGGAGCGCGCCTCAGCTGCGCGATGCGGCCCGCCAGGAGCACGTCCCAGGCGAACATCATCCCGGACAGGATGATGTACAGGGGGACCAACAATGTTCGGGGAATCACGTGAGAAGGCTAGGCGACATCAACACCGCTGGCAAGCAATTCACGTGCTGCATAGCTTCGAGGGATGCCGAGTGCCGTTCCCATGAATCTGCCGAACATCGTCTCCCTCTCGCGGCTCGTCCTCGCGGTGGCATTCATCGCTATAAGCGATGACGTCGCCAGGGTCGCCCTGATCGCGGCGGCGGGGTTCACCGACTTCTTCGATGGATGGCTCGCGCGGCGGCGACACGCGACATCATCGATGGGCGCGCTAATCGATCCCATCGCGGACCGCGTTTTCGTTCTGACCGCGCTGGCGGTGTATCTGTACGACGGCAAAATCACGACCCCGGAGTTCTTCATCGTTCTGTCGCGCGATTTCGCGACCGCGCTCGGTTTCTTTGTGGCGCGCGTGGTGCCGTGGCTGCGGCCCGCGGTGTTTCAGGCCCGGATGCTCGGGAAGACCGTCACGGTTCTCCAGCTCACCCTCCTCGTCGTGATTCTGCTCTGGAGGGCGCCGGTCGGCTGGCTTGTCCTCGCGATCGGCGTCCTCTCCGCCGCCTCGATAGTGGACTACACGCTCGCGCTGTGGAACCGGGCGCGGGCCGCGAGCGCCGAGCGGGAAGCTGCCCGTCGCGATCAGCCGCGGTAGCGCGCTCACATCGCCAACATCGTGCTCGTAAAGCGAACGGCGCTGGTCGCGCTGAGCGTCGTGGCGCTGCTCGCGCCGCTTTCGCGGGGCACATCGCAGGAGGCCCCGAGAGCGACCCAGCTGGAGGCCAGGGTTGACGCGTTCACCGGCGCGGACTGGGCGATACACGCCGGTGCGGGCGTGACAGTGCCGCTCGGCACCTACGTCCGTCTCGGCGTCGTGAGCGGGCTTGGCGCGGGGGCCGACGGCTTGAGCGGCAGGGCGGATCTGGTTGGCCGGTTCACTCTCGACCCGTTCAGGGAGAAGCGGTGGGCGCCGTACGCGGTCGGCGGGGTTTCCGCGCGGTTCGACGACAGATCGCGCCAGTTCGTGGTGCTCATGGCGGGGGCCGAAGGACCCGTGAGGCGCGGCCTCGCGCCGGCCGTGGAATTCGGGTTCGGTGGAGGGTTCCGCTTCGGGGTGGCGCTCCGGCAGGGCGCTCCAAGGCGGCGGTGATGGCCGCCCGGAGCGGATCAGCAGATCCCGTTGCTATGCCGCGCTGGCGGCGTCTTCCTCGACGTTTCGCTTGGCCGGCCGGGCGAATCGCTCGCCGAGGATCCTGAGCTCGGTCAACTGCACGGCGTCGAGCTCGTGATACCGGTCCTCGAAATACGCCATCGTGTCGTCGAACCACTCTTCCTGGTGCCGTGGATCAGCCTGCACCACGCCGCACTGCATTATCTGCTGGAACATCTCGTCGCGCGCCCGCTCGAAAATGCTGGGCCCCGCCGAGAACGTCTTAGGCTTGCTGGAGTTATTTCTCGCCATTCCTGAATGTCATGAGTTTGAGGGAGCTGGACGAAAGATAACATCCCGCCGACGGTTATTACCCCGCGCGGCTCTCCTTCGTTCACTACGTTGGACACGCACAAAGCGCTGAGGGTTTGGAGCTCCCCGAAGCCTTCTCGCGCTCTCCCGCTCCCTCCAGGGATTACGCCTGATCCCGCGCGCGGATGAATCCGAGCAGCAGCTCGCACAGCTGCTCCGGACTTTCCTCGGGAACCAGCCGCGCGACGCCGTGCACCCGCGACAGCCGGCTGTCCGGAATGGCGTTGACCAGGCGGTCCGGCAGCTTCGGGTCGAGCCACTTGTCCTGATCGCCCCAGATCACGAGGGTGGGCGCGTGGATGGTGCTGAGGTCGAGATCCTCGAAGTCCTCGCGCCGCACGGAGCTCGCGAGGGTGAGCAGGTGCTGAACCCCGTTCTCGCCCGCGTAGGCGGCGAGATAACGCGCTACGAGCTTCATCGGCATGTTCGCGGGGTCGGCTACGCCGCCCTCGAGCACGCTCTGCAGGAGCGGCGCGGCGCCGAGCACTCCGCGAGTCACGCGGACCGCGAACTTGGCCGTGCTGCGCTGCATCGATGTGATGTCCTTCGGCGGAAGCTCGTCGAAGGCGGGCGTGTTGATCAGAACGAGCTTCTGAACCCGCTCGGGCCGGGTGGCAGCGAGGCGCAGCGCGATCACTCCGCCGAGATCCACGCCCACGATTACTCCCTTCGCGACCCGCAACGCGGTCATGGCAGCATCGAGGTACTCGGCCTGGGCCTCGATTCCGAAATCGGCGTCGAAGGGGCGATCCGACTCGCCGTAGCCGAATAGATCGACGGCGTATGCCGTGTGTCCGGCCTCGGCCAGAACGGGCGCGACATTGCGCCACAGGAAGCCCGACGTGCCGAAGCCGTGGAGCAGGATTATCCCCGTTCCGCCGTGGCCGTAGCGCTCGACGTGTATCGCTCCCGGACCGACCGGGACCCGGATGCTGTCAGCTTGCATGGCTCTTTAGGACGCTCATAGACTTACTTTTCCCGTTCATCCAGTCGTCTCGAGACCGAAAAATGGCACAATCGAAAGAACCCGCCGGCCGAAAGAGCACCGTTCGCAACGCTCGCAACGCATCAAGTCGGCCACTCGGCTTCTACCTGATCCTGGGTGCTGTCGCCGCCGCCGGAGTCGGCGGTCTCGCGTATGCCGCCCTCAAGCCCAGCGGCGGTCCGACCGTCGCCGACGCTCCGGTTCCGACAGCGCCCGGATCGGACGCCGCCCGCGGTTACCTCCTCGGCGATTCCAGCGCGCCGGTGCAGATCGTCGAGTTCGCGGACTTCGAGTGTCCGTCGTGCGCGAGGTTCGCGACGATCACCGAGCCCGACGTGCGCACCAGAATCATCGAGACCGGGCAGGCGAATCTTACCTACTTCGATTTGCCGCTGCCACAGCACCTGAACAGCCAGGCTGCGTCGAATGCGGCGGCGTGCGCAGACGATCAGGGCAAGTTCTGGGCGATGCACGACCAGATCTACGCCCGGCAGCATGAATGGAGCACCTACGCGACCGACAAGCCCAAGGGCCCGCTGAAGGCCGCGGCGCAGGCGGCCGGCCTCGACGTGTCGGCCTGGGAAGCCTGCTTCGACGCGCGCCGGCATCAGGCCCGCATCGACGCGAATGCCGCCGAAGCGGCGCGTAGAGGCGTGCGCGCTACTCCCACGTTCTTCATCGGCGGAAAGATGTATACCAACGCGATTACCTACGACGCCATGAAGGCAGCGGTAGACAGTGCGCGCGCGGCGGCTGCCGCGGCCGGGAGCGGCGCGACGCCGTGACCAGGCGAATGATCGTGGCGGCGCTGGCGCTCGCCGGGATCTTCGTCGCGCTGTACCTCACGCTGTACAAGCTCGGGTTGATCGGCGAGCTGTCGTGCAGCATCGGCTCGTGCGAGACGGTGAACTCGACGCCCTGGGCCGTTTTTCTCGGAGCGCCGGTGGCCGCGTGGGGAGTGGGCTTTTACGTCGTGACGTTCGCTGTCGCGATGGCCGGGACTCAGGGACGATACGCGGAATCGCCGCAGGTGGGGCTCGTCCTGGTGCTGCTGTCGGCGGTGGGAGTGGCGTTCTCCGCGTGGCTCACGTACCTGGAGCTGTTCGTGATTCACGCGATATGCCAATGGTGCGTGGTGTCAGCGGTGATCGTGACCGCGATCTTCGTGGTCAGCCTCTTGGATCATCTCGACCGCCGTGGCGCAGGGGATGTTGCAGGGGAATCCAAGGTATGAGATGCCAGATAGCCAGATAGCTAGATAGCCAGCAACGAATCTGGCAACCTGGCTAGCTGGCTATCTGGCCCCTCACATCTTGGATCCCCCTGCAAAATCCCTGTAGCCAAAGAGCTCTCAGGGATGCCGGGCTCTACGCCCGCTGAACGGTCTTCTTCCGCGCGGCCGCGTCGTCCAGCCGCAGGCGCGGCTTCGTCTCCTGATCTTCCTGCCCCTCTTCCCGGGCGCGACGCCTGAACGGAACCAGATCGCGTCCGAGCTGAACGAGCGCGCGGGTCGCGACAGTGCTCGCGAGCGGCTCGGGAATCCCCATCACACGCACGTACGTGTCGATGGCCCGGTCGAACGAGAGGTCCTCGGCGAGCGTGTCGACGAACATCAGCGCATTGTCCACGTGCCCGCGAATGATCGTCTCCTCGGCGCGCGCCTGCGACAGCTTGAGCCGGCGCTCGGCGTTCGGGTTGAGCTTGCGCGAGAATATGGATTCAGGAAACAGACGACTCAGCATTGGCGTCAGCGTTGTGAAGGTGGTGTGAATCTAAGCACCAGTCGTGCCATGGAGCAGATGGCAGGTATCAGGTATCAGGTATCAGAGACTAACGAGCTTCTTCTGATACCTGATACCTGATACCTGATACCTGATCACTCTTTGTCTTCATACTGCGTCTTCAGGCTCGCCACCACGTTCGGATCCGCCAGCGTGGTCGTATCTCCCAACGCCCGCCCCTCGGCTATGTCGCGGAGCAGCCGCCGCATGATCTTCCCCGAGCGCGTCTTCGGCAGGTCGGCGGAGAAGAGGATGTCGTCGGGCCTGGCGATTGCGCCGATCTTCTGCGCCACGAAGTCGCGCAGCTCGTCGCGCAGCGCGGGCGTCTGCTTGAACCCTTCGCGCAGCGTGACGAACGCGGCGATCGCCTGGCCTTTGAGCTCGTGTGTCTTGCCCACCACCGCGGCTTCCGCGACTGACGGATGCTCGACCAGCGCGGACTCCACTTCCATGGTGCCGATGCGGTGCCCCGCGACGTTGAGGACGTCGTCCACCCGGCCCAGGATCCAGTAGTAGCCGTCGTCGTCGCGTTTGGCGCCGTCGCCGGGGAAGTACAGATCGGGCCTGCCCTCCCACTTGGTGAAGTACGTCTGCACGTACCGGTCGTCGTCGCCCCAGATGGTCCGCAACATCGAGGGCCACGGCTTCGTGAGGGCGAGCAGGCCGCCGCCGACGGGGATCCGCTCGGCCGTCGAGTCGAGCAGCTCGGCGAAATAACCCGGGAGCGGCTTCGTCGCGCTGCCCGGCTTGGTCTCCGTGACGCCCGGCAGCGGAGAGATCACGATCGCGCCTGTTTCCGTCTGCCACCACGTATCCACGATCGGGCACCGGTTGCCGCCGATGTGCTCCTGATACCACATCCACGCTTCAGGGTTGATCGGCTCTCCGACCGAGCCGAGCAGCCGCAGCTGCGTGAGATCGTGTTTGGCGGGATGCTCGTCGCCCCACTTCATGAAAGCGCGGATCGCGGTCGGAGCGGTGTACAGCACTGTCACTCCCTGCCGCTCGCAGATGTCCCAGAAGCGATCCTTCTCCGGCCAATCGGGCGCGCCCTCGTACACGAGGCAGGTGGCGCCGTTGGCGAGCGGACCATACGCGACGTACGAATGCCCTGTCACCCAGCCCACGTCGGCGGTACACCAGAACACGTCTTCATCCTTGAGGTCGAACACCATCTTCGTCGTCGAGGCGACGCCGGTGAGGTACCCGCCCGTGGTGTGCACAATGCCTTTCGGCTTGCCGGTCGTGCCGGACGTGTACAGGATGTACAGCACGTCTTCGGCATCCATCTCTTCCGGCTCGCAGCCGATCTCAGCGTCGTGCATCAGGCGGTGCCACCAGTGATCGCGCCCGTCCTTCATCTCGGCAAAGGTGTCGTCGGCGTGCCCGGCCGACGTCCTTCGCACGACGACGACGTTCTCGATCGAAGGCGTCTCCTCAAGCGCCTTGTCGGCGTTTCGCTTGAGCGGGACGATCTGCCCGCGGCGATACCCGCCGTCCGCGGTGACCAGCAGCTTGCATTTCGCGTCGTTGATCCGGTCGCGCAGCGATTCCGGGGAAAACCCGCCGAACACGACAGAGTGAATCGCGCCGATCCGGGCGCACGCGAGCATCGAGATGATCGCTTCCGGCACCATCGGGAGATAGATCGCGACGCGATCGCCTTTGCCGACGCCGAGTTCGCGGAGCACGTTCGCGAAGCGGGTGACCTCGCAGTACAGGTCCCAGTACGTAAGCGTGCGGCGGTCGCCGGGCTCGCCTTCCCATATGAGAGCCGCTTTGTTGCGCCGCGGTCCGCGCAGGTGCCGGTCCACGCAGTTGACGGAGACGTTCAACTTGCCGCCCACGAACCATTTCGCGTGCGGCGGCTTCCAATCCAGCACCTTCTTCCACGGCTTGATCCACTCGAGCTGCGCGGCCTCGCCGGCCCAGTAGGCCTCGTAGTCCGCGGAAGCGCGATCGTAGATGCCGGGCGCGTTTACGTGCGCCTGCTCGCGGAACGAAGCCGGCGGTGGAAACTTCCGGTGCTCCTGCAGCAGTACGTCGATGTCGTCGTGGCTCATTTAGGGCAGGGAGGTGATGCAGGCCTCATGCTCAACGGCGGAGAAGCTATGGGCTGTCCGCTTTCCAGCGAAATAGTGCCTCTATGCGCCCGCCCGGGCTAGCCGGACGCCCCCAGCCGCGTACGCAGGGAAGTCAGGTACTTCTCGATCGTCGCGTGGTGGCCCATCACATACCGCGACACAAAACGGAACACAGGATTGTACACCTCGCCGTCTTCGCGAATCGTTACACGTGTGCCGCCGGTCGTAGGCTCCAGCTCATACGTCCACCTTCCGCCGAACGGCAGCGACTTGTCCGCGATGCGGGTGACGAGACGCCGCGGGGGCAGGCTTTCGACTGTTTCGAAAGTGATCGTCCCGTCGCCGGAGACTTCGCGCCACACGGGCCCAGCCGCGCCCTGCCGAACTACCTCGACCGATTTCACGTCCGTTCGCCACTGCGGCGCCGAGGCGACGTCGGTGATCGCCGCCCAGACCTGATCGGCCGGGGCGGCCACCACCGCGGAGCGCGTGGCGACGTGCTTCACCGGGAGCGAATACCCCACTGCGAGAAGGATCGCCACGACGGCCGCTAGAGATCCGAGGACGATCACGACCCAGCGCATGGCGCCTCCTTGCCGACTATCGTTAACAGCGATGCTTGCAGCTGTAATTCCAACCGAAATAACGGATCCTGTCAACGCGCGCATCCTTTCCGTTTCGGAGGACATGCTCGCGGGGTTCGTCGAACGCCCGTACGCGGCCATCGCGGCGGCGGCGGAGGTCGCCGAGGACGCAGTCATCGAGCGGCTCGCCGCGATGCTTCGGGCCGGAACGATCGGAGGAATCCGGCAGACCCTGAAGGCCACGAACCTCGCCCCCGGGGCGCTCGTCGCCTGGCGCGTTCCGTGGGACAAGCTGGACTCCGCATTCGAGTACATGTCGCGCAACGACCCCTTCAGCGGTCACGTCGCCATCAGGTCCACCGAGGGAGACACTCCGGGCGCGTCGTACAGGCTGTGGACGACGGTGAAAGTCCCGCGGGGCTTTTCGATGGAAAAGCACTGCGGGATGCTCGCGGAGCGGACCGGGGCTGACGCGTTTCGCACTATGCCGGCGAAGCGAGTCTTCGTGCCGGGTGTCGGCGAGATGCGGCGTCGGGGGATGCCGCCCGGCAGCAAGACGGACGCGCCGGGCCAGGCGATCGAGCCGGTCGTCGCAGATCTGTCTTACCGCGACTGGCAGGTGCTTGGCCCGCTGAAAACAGAATTCGCGTCGGATGAGATCGTGCCGGAGCCCTGGCGCTCGCGCGCGGAGGAAGCGGGGCTGCCGTACGACGAGTTCGTGGCCGTGGCCAGATCTCTCGACGAGCGCGGAGTGATCGCCCGCTTCTCGACCGGGAACGAGCACGGGCGCCCATCCGCGGGCGGCGAACACGTCACCGGCTGCAACGCGCTCTGCCACTGGCGTGTCCCTGAAGGGCGTGAGATCGAAGCGGGAGTCGAAATAGCGAGGCATCACGTCCTCACACGCGCGTACTGGAGAGAGGGTGGTCCCGAGCTCGGCAACGTCAACGTGATGGCGACGGCGCACGGGCTCGACGAGGACGTGGTGCACGAGCACAAGCGCGCCATCGATGATCATCTCTTCTCGCTGGACATTCCCGTGCTGTACACGAGCGTCTTCTGGGGCGGGCGCAGCGAGGTCAAGCCGTCGGAGGTGTCGCCGGTGGAGTACGAGCGGTGGTGCACGTGGACCGGCGTGAATCCCGCAACGATGCACGCGGACGCGGGCTGATGGCCGAGGGCAAAGTGTTTCTCGTAGGCGCGGGACCGGGCGATCCAGGGCTGCTCACCGTGCGAGGGCGCGAGCTGATCGACGGCGCGGACGCAATCGTGTACGACGCGCTTGCGAATCCGGCTCTGCTCCCGCCCGACGCTGTCTCGGCCGGATTCCCGGAGCTGTTCTATGTGGGCAAGCGCGGCGGCGACAAGCACTCCGTCACGCAGGAGGACATCAACCTGCTGCTGATCCGGCTCGCGCGTGAGGGAAAACGTGTGGTCAGGCTGAAGGGAGGCGACCCGTTCGTGTTCGGACGTGGCAGCGAGGAAGCGATAGCGTGCAGCGAAGCCGGCGTGCCGTGCGAAGTGGTGCCCGGCATCACCGCCGGGATTGCCGCGCCGGCGTACGCGGGGATTCCCGTGACGCATCGCGGCATGACCTCCTCGGTGACGCTCGTCACGGTCAGCGAGGATCCGGCCAGGCTTGCGAACACCACCAACTGGGCGGCGCTCGCCAAGAGTGGAAGCACGATCGTGCTGTATGCGGGGGCGAAGACTCTGCCCCGGGCCACAACGGCACTGATGGACGGGGGGCTTCCCTCCGAGACTCCTGCGGCGGCGGTTCAGTGGGGAACTCATTCGAAGCAGCGCACGGTGGTGGCGACGCTGGGCTCCATCTGCGACGAGATTGCGCGGCAGAATCTGAAGGCGCCGCTCGTCACTGTGATCGGGTGGTCCGTGCTGCTGCGGGATGAGATTGCGTGGTTCGAGAGGCGGCCGCTGTTCGGAAAGCGCATCGTGGTGACGAGAGCTTCCGACCAGGCGCCCGCGCTCAGCGGCCGGCTGCGGGAGCTCGGCGCCGATGTGATGGAGGTGCCCACCGTCCGCATCGCGCGCCTCGATCTTGCTCCCCTGCGGTCTGCGCTCGAAGAGATCGCCAGCTACGACTGGATCGTTTTCACGAGCAGAAACGGAGTGGCGGTGTTCTGGGAGCAGCTGCTATCGAGCGGCCGCGACGCGCGCTCGCTCGCGGGCGTGAAGATCGCCGCCGTCGGCGCGGCGACGGCCGGGGCGCTGCTTGAGCGCGGGATCGCGGTCGACGTGATTCCCGAGCGATTCGTCGCGGAGGGACTGATAGACGCGCTGCGCGAGCGAGACGAGCTCGGCGGCGCGAGTGTGCTGCATGTCGGAGCGGAGGGCGCGCGGGACGTGCTGCGGGCGGGACTGGAGGCGCTCGGCGCCGTCGTCACGCTGCTCCCCGTATATCGCTCCGTGCCACAGCCGGAAGGCGCGGAGAATCTCCGCGCCGCGCTCGAGCATGGCGAGATCGATCTCGTCACCCTCACGTCGGCATCCTCCGTTTCCGGCCTGGTAGACGGGGTCGGGCAGGACGCGGCGCGCGCAGCGCCGGCCGCATCCATCGGGCCGATCACTTCCGAGGCCGCGCGCGCAGCCGGGATCGAAGTGGCAATCGAGGCAACGGAGTCCACGATAGACGGGCTCGTGGACGCGATCGTCTCGGCGCACGCCGGCGGCTGACGAGCGCGTGGCTCGCGACGTCGTCCGGATTGGAACGCGCGCGTCCGAGCTTGCGCTCCGCCAGGGCGCGATTGTCCAGTCCGCGCTGGCCTCGCGCGGTGTCGCCGTCGAGATCGTCAAGATCCGCACTGCGGGCGACAAGAAAACGCAGCAGCCGCTCGGCTCGATCGGTGCGACGGGCCTGTTCACCAAGGAGCTGGAAACGGCGCTGCTGCGGAAGAAGGTGGACTGCTGCGTTCACTCCCTGAAGGATCTTCCAACTGAGCCGCGTGATGGCCTCGAGCTCGTCGCGATTCTCGAGCGTGAGGACCCGCGCGACGTGCTGGTGATCAACCCCGTCACCGATGCGAGCAATCTGGCGGATCTTCCGGCGGGCTCGCGCGTTGGAACCTCGAGTCCTCGCCGGCGCGCGCAGCTCATGGCGGCTCGTCCGGACCTGGACGTGGTCGAGATGCGCGGCAACGTCCAGGCCCGGCTCAAGAAGATGGACGAAGGCAAGTTCCACGCGGCGGTGCTCGCGGCCGCGGGGCTGATCCGGCTCGACGCGCGCCAGCGGATCGCGGCGTTTCTCGAGCCGCCCGAGTGGCTTCCCGCGGCGGGGCAGGGAGCGATTGCGGTGCAGATCCGCTCTGCGGACGCGCGCTTGCGAGCGCTGCTAGAGCCGCTCGACCACGCGCCGACGCGCATGGCCGTGGCCGCGGAGCGCGCATTTCTCGGGGCGCTGGAAGGCGGGTGTCAGTCGCCGATCGGCGCGCTTGCCATGCCGTCCGCGGAAGGCGGGCATGTGCTGCACGGACTGATCTCCGATCTCGCGGGTAGTAACATCCTGCGCGGCTCGCGCGCGATCGACCAGGCCGACCCGGAGCTGAGCGGCCACGAGCTCGCCGCCGAGCTGCGGTCGCGCGGAGGCGCTAGCATACTCGCGGAGCTGCGCGGGGCGCGCTCGAACTCATTACCACACACGGAGCGATAATGGCGAAGGCGACTTTTGGGGCGGGATGCTTCTGGGGGGTAGAGGCTTCCTTCAGGCAGATCGACGGCGTGACGGATACGCGCGTCGGCTACTCAGGCGGAACCACGGTGAGCCCGACGTACGAGGGCGTATGTACCGGCACGACCGGACACGCCGAGGTTGTCGAGGTGACTTTCGATCCGGCGCGCCTCAGCTACGATCAGCTGCTCGACGCTTTCTGGAAAATGCACGACCCGACCACGCGCGACCGGCAGGGACCCGACGTCGGCTCTCAATACCGCTCGGTCATCTTCTACCACGACGACGAGCAGCGCCTCTCATCCGAAGCTTCGAAGCAGAAGCAGAACGAATCGAAGCTTTATCGCGGCCCCATCGTGACTCTGGTGGAGCCGGCGGGACCGTTCTACGAAGCCGAGGATTACCATCAGCGCTACCTGGAGAAGCGCGGCATGGTGAGCTGCAAGGTCTAGCGTCCTCGCGCCAGCTCCGCCTCGGCCGCGATATACCCGAATGACGCCCAGCTGCCCCCGCTGACCACGCGCCTGAAAACCTGCACCGCGCTGTCCCGCCGGCCGTTATACAGGTGCCAGTTGCCAACGCCGTAACCGGTCGTGGCGTCGGTCAGCGCGTCACGCCCTGCCGGCGCAAGGGAGTCGGCAGGCAGCATGCCTTTGTAGAGCAGCAGCAGCCGGTGATACGCGGCGTTCTCGATGATCGGCATCTCAGGGGTGATCGGCGCCAGGACCAGCTCCGCTTCGCTGGCGCGCCCCAATCGCCGCAGCGTCATGTACAGCCAGTGCGACGTAGCGACGAGCATGTCGGGATTCGTGGAAACGCGCATCGCTTCGTGGTACGCGGACAGCGCGTGGCGAAAATCGCCCTTGAGGTAATGCGCGAGCCCGAGGTGGTACCAGACATTGGATTGCAGCGTGCTGGTCGGCGTGTTCCCGGCATTCGGAATTCCGTCCGGCTCCACCTGGTCCGGACGCCCCCGGACGAGCTCGCCCGCTCGCGACAGGTCGGCGATGGCGCGGTCGAGCTGCCGCACCGACAGATACCGGTGTCCGCGGTGGCGGTACATGCGCGGATCGTTCGGATGTTTCGCGATTCCGTCCGTGAAGATGGAAATCGCTTCGCGGTAGCGGCCCAGGTACGCCGTACGCCGGCCGAGCCAGATGATGGAATCGGCGTTGCCGGGCGCCCGCTCCCAGGCGCGTCTCGCCTCGGAAAGTCGGAGCTCGTACAGATCCCGCGTCGCGGCCGGGAGCTCCGGGCGGCGGAGCGGCCCCCCGAGCAGCGAGACGGCCTCGACGTCCGTTGGGCTCCCGAAAAGGGCGTCGCCGGAAGCGGGCGTCGGGACTTGGCCGCAGCCCCCCGCGCCAGCACCCGCGAGTGCGCAAAGAGACATCTGGAGAACAATCCGGCGGCCGATTGCTTGCATAGCTTCCCCGGGTCTGCGACGGGTACGCGACGGTCTCAAACGTTACGCGGAGCGAATATGGCGAAAGACGATGATTTCAGCAGCATGACTGAGGAAGAGCGGCGGAAGCGGAACAAGGAAGCCGCGGCCAGGCTCCCCATGCGGGATGAGGATTGGGACCACATGCGCGGGATCCGGATCGTCGCGCTCCTCTTGAAGGCAGTTTCGGGGATACTCGTGCTGGTCATGTTCGCGCAGATCTACTTCACCATTAGCGATCCGTCGGGGATGCCCGTGACTCCGGGGACCATCATGGGCGAAGCGGTCCGCCTTCTCGCGTTCGCCGCGTTTCTCTGGGGCGGCGCCGACCTCGCGTTGATGCTCACGCGGTCGCATCACGAGACGCGCGCGACACGGATCCTCATGCAGCGGCAGAACAACCTGCTGACGAAGATCCTGCGCGGCGAAAAAAAGATGGGAAAAGGTCCTGAATGACCACGAGCAAGGAGACGGACTGGATGAATCACCCCGTTCTCCGCAAGCTGGTTCACGAGATAAATGCTCTCACGCTCGCGGAGCGGGTGACGCTGGTCAAAGGACTCATCCCCGGCATCGCCGAAGAGCTGAGTGATCGCGAGTACGACGGTTTCGTGGAATCCGTGCGCTTGAAGGGCGAGCGATTCCACGAAGCGCAGGCCCATCCCGGCGAAGGCCGCGCGGCGCGCATGACTCCGGGCGAGAGGGATCTGGAAAAGCGCTGAGCACGGGCGGCCGCTAGCTTTCTCCCCTCGCATGCAATTGCTCACCGCTTGATCAACGCCTGGCACGACCTTCCCGCCGGACCCCAGCCTCCCGATCAGGTGACGGCGGTCGTCGAGATCCCCCGCGGCAGCCGCAACAAATACGAGCTGGACAAGGAGTCGGGTCTCATCCGCCTCGACCGCGTACTGTATTCGGCCGTGCATTATCCCGGCGACTACGGGTTCATCCCGCGGACGCTGCACGAAGACGGAGACCCGCTGGACATCCTGGTCATGATCAACGAGCCCACTTTTCCAGGATGTCACATAGACTGCAGGCCGCTTGGCGTGCTGCGGATGCTCGATCGCGGCGAGCCGGACGACAAGGTTCTCGCGGTTCCGGTGAAGGACCCGTACTACGGCGAGTACTTCGACATCGCCGACCTACCCGGGCACTTTCTCAAGGAAGTCGAGCACTTCTTCTCGATCTACAAGGACCTCGAGGGCCGGCGGGCCGAGATTCAGCGCTGGGAGAAGAGCGAGCTCGCGGCCAAGGTGATTCTGGACTCGATGCGCCGGTACGAGGAGAAGTACATGCAGCACGGGCCCTAGGCCGGGTTACGCCGGCCTGACCGTGCCGTGATCCACGGGCTCGGGACCGCCGCGCAGGAAGAGATGCTCGTACAGCAGGGCAGCGAGGATGGCGCCCAGAATCGGAGCGGTCCAGTAGATCACCTGTCCCTCGTACACGGCGCTCGCCACAGCCGGGCCGAACGAACGCGCGGGATTCATCGATCCTCCGGTGATTGGACCGATGGCGAGAATGCCTGCCGTGATCGCGAAGCCGATCGCCAGCCCGCCGACGCGCGGCGCCTTCGGGTCCACGGCGGTGCCGAACACGACCAGCACCAAGAGGAATGTCGCGATCAGCTCGGCTATGAACGCCTGCGTCCCCGTGATGTCCAGCGAGATGAACTGGCCGCCGCCGCGCGCGGCCGCGAAGATCGGCTCGGGGAACACGGACTTCAGCAGGTACGCGCCGAGCATCGCGCCGAGGAGCTGCGCCACGATGTACACGCCGGCCATCATCGGCTCGATTCGCCGCACGGCCAGAAATCCAAGCGTGACCGCGGGGTTGAAATGTCCGGATATCCGCATGAACGCGGTGACCATCACTGCGATCACCAGGCCGTGCGCCAGCGCGATCTCCAGCAGGCTGCTCTGCGATCCGGAGATCGCGACGCCCATTATCGCTGCGCCTCCCAGGAAGACCAGCGCGAACGTCCCGATAAGCTCGGCTGCAAAGTGCCTCAGCGAGTCCCGCATTCACTTCCTCCGCTGTAGAGCCGGCGGGGCCGGCGTGTCTGGTTCTCTAGCTGGCGCGGCGCATCACCAGCGCCGCGTTGATTCCGCCGAAGCCGAACGAGTTCGTCAGCACGTGCTCGACCTTACGCTCGCATCCGGCGCCGGGAAGGTAGTCAAGATCGCAGGCTTCGTCCGCGACCGAAAGATTGATCGTCGGCGGCAGCCATCCCTCGTCCATCGCGAGCGCGCAGATGCCTGCCTCGATCGCGCCGGACGCCCCGAGCGCGTGTCCATAGTATCCCTTGGTCCCGCTGATCGCGAGCCGGCGCGCGTGCTCGCCGAACACCGACTTGATGGCGAGAGTCTCCGTGGAATCGTTGAGCGGGGTGGAGCTGCCGTGGGCGTTGACGTACTCGATGTCCGCGGGCGCAATGTCTGCGTCGCGCAGCGCGAGCCTCATGGCGCGTGCTGCCTGCGACCCGTCGGGCAACGGCGCGGTCATGTGGTGCGCATCGTTGGTGACGCCGAACCCCGCCACCTCGCCGTAGATGTGCGCGCCCCGCGATACCGCGCGCTCGTACTCCTCCAGTACCAGCGTCGCCGCGCCCTCGCCCATCACGAAGCCGTCCCGGTTTCTGTCGAACGGACGGGAGGCGTGCTCCGGGTCGGCGTTGTTCGTAGACATCGCGCGGATCAGCGAGAAGGCGCCAAAGCAGAGCGGAGACAGAGGCGCCTCGGCTCCGCCGGCGATCATCACGTCGGCGTAGCCGTCGCGGACCTGCCGGAACGCATCGCCGACGGCGATCGCGCCTGACGCGCAGCTCATCGAGTTGGTGGAGTTCGGTCCCTGCACACCCAGCTCGATCGCGATGTTGCAGCTCGCGGATCCGCCGAAGACGGCGAGCGCGAGCGTGGCATCCACGCCGCGCAGGCCTTCGCGCATATACACCTCGGCCTGCTCCTCGCCGTACGCCACACCGCCGAGCGCGGTCCCCATCATCGCGCCGACGCGCTCGCGGTCCTCACTCTCCATCCGGATCCCCGCGTCTTCCAGCGCCATGCGCGCGGTTACGACGGCGAACTGCGCGAAACGGTCCAGCCGACGGGCGCGCTTGGAGTCGAGATGATCGGTCGCCGTGTAATCGGTCACCTCCGCGGCGTTGCGGCTTCGGAAGGGACTTGGATCGAACCGCGTGACACTGCGCACCGCCGACCGTCCGGCCCTGAGCCCGCCGAGCAACCCCGCGCGCGAGGTGCCGATCGGGGTGATCGCCCCTATGCCGGTGATCGCCACGCGGCGCTTCTTCACGCGCCCGCTCCCGCCGCCGCAGCGCGCTCCGCGACCGACGCGAGCCCGGCGAGCGTGCGGCTCGCGATCCCGTGGATGAACACCGGGCCGATCACAAGCTGCGCGGCGTAAACGCCGACGAGCGGCCAGCGGGGACCGTCCCACGAATGAACGATTCTCACGCGCGTTCCCGCCGCTGCTCTCTCAAAGCTCCACTCGACGTCCATTCCCTTCGTAATACCTCCGATGTGGCGAAAACGGATCGCGGGGCCTCCCGGAATCACTTCCATGAGCGATAGCCACCACGTCGGCCACCCGATAGGACCAAAATGACGGTAGGCGGACATCTCGACGACTTTCAGTCCGCCGGGGTCGTCGCGGCGGAATCGCACGTAGCGGTAATGCCTCAAGTGCGCGGGCCAGCTCTCCACGTCGCGAGCCACATCGAACATCGTGACCGGCTCCGCGGCGACGATTCGCTCGTCCACGGTCTCCATAGCGCGCCCGAGCGGCATCGCGCCGAGCGTTCTCATCGAGGATCCCAGCTGGTGGTGACGCGGAATGCAAACCGCCGTGTGACTCGCGGGCTTTGACCCACTGCCGTCGTGACCAGTCGCCGCAGCTCCTCGGCCGTGAATCCGCGCAATACGGAGACGACTCCATCGTGCCTGCTTATCGGGTGGAACAACAAGGGGAACGACGCGACCCAGAGCCCGGCGGCCGCGGCCCAGCTGCGCCGCAGATCGCTGACCACGACCCGTGCGCGCGCGACACGATTAATCTCGCGCAGCAGCGCAACGCCGCTGCGGCCGGGAAAGTGATGGAGGACCTGCGAGCAGGTGACGACATCCACACTCGCGTCCGCGAAGGGAAGCGTGAGCGCGTCGGCGCACACGGCCGCGTCGATTCTCTCCGTGCTCGCGGCCGCGAGCTCCGGCGCGAGATCCACTCCGACGGTGCGCAGCGCGACACCGTGGGCCGCGGCGCGGGCTTGAGCGCGCGACGGGATGTCGCCGAGGCCGGTGCCGATGTCGAGCAGCGTCGCGTGGGCCGGGAGGTTGCAGAGCACGGGCTCCAGCTCCGCGAGCACCGCGGACGCGCCGCCGAACAGCGTGTTGGCTCTGGCGACGTCGCTCATCGAGCGCTCCACGACGCGCGGATCGAGCCCGCCGCCGTCGAGTATCTCCACGCCGTCGCGGCGGGTCGGGGTCAACGTCAGCGCCATTACCGCTCCAGCCGGGCGTAGCCGCCCCGGTAGTAGAGCAGCGGTTGCGCGTCGCTCGCCTCCGCGGCTTCCACCCGCCCTACGTAAACCGTGTGATCCCCGCCCTCGAAGCTCTGGACCAGCGCGCACTGGAGATGGGCCGCGACGCCGGTGAGGAGCGCGGCGCCGTTCGTACCGCGCGCGAAGGAGGTACCGTCGAACCGGTCGTTGTCGGGATCGCTGAACTTGCGCGCGAGCTCTTCCTGGTCGACCGCGAGAACGTTGACCGCGAATGCCGGGGACGTCGACAGGATGCGATGCATCTCCGTCTCGTGGTCGATGCACACCAACACCAGCGGCGGATCGAGGCTGAGCGAGCAGAACGCGCTCACCGTGATGCCATGGTCAGCGCCCTCGCTGTCCACGGCGGTCACGATGGTGACGCCGCTGGCGAAGCGGCTCAGAACGCTGCGGAAGCGGTACTCGTCTATTCCGCTCATGAGCCGGGCGCCAGCAGATAGCGGAGGGTGGACAGCCGCAGCACTTCCCGCGGAGGTACGAAGTCTCCGGCAACTCCGACGAACAGGTCTGCGAGGTCCGCGCGGCGCGACAGCACGTGCACCGCGCGATTCATCATCGCCGGGAAAGCTACCGCGGCTGCCGCTAGGCGCTCGAGCTTCCACTTCCCCCCGAACTCGGCGCGCCGCGCGCGGTCATAGGCGGAGAGGGACGCATCGGCGCTACGCGGGTCCGCGGCCAGTGCTTCCAAAACAAAGCCGCTGAGCATCTCGCCGCCGCGCAGCGCGGCGTAAATACCCTCGCCGGTGAACGGGTCGAAGAAATCAGCGGCATCCCCGACCACTGCCGCGCCGGGCGCCCATGCGCGCCGCACCGCCGACGCGAACGGGCCGGTGGCGCGCACGGGACTCACCGCGCGCGCTCCCGCGAAACGCTCGCGAAGATGCGGACGGTCGTCTATCCACTTTTGCAGAAATTCAGGGCGCCCGCCGGCTATGTCTTTCGCGCGCGAGACCGGCACTACGATCCCGACGTTGACCATTCCGCCCCCGACGGGCGCGATACCGAGGTAGCCTTGGGCGTCCACGTGCATCTCGCCGACCTCGCCCACTCCGGTGACATCCGTGAAGTGGCCGACGAGCGCGATCCGGCTCGGCCAGCGGGAGCGCCGCGCGAGCCCGAGCCGCCGGGATACGATGGACCTCAGCCCGTCGGCTCCGACCACGAAGCGGGAGCGAATCACGGCTCGCCCGCCATCGGCGTCAGCTACTACAGCACCCACCGCGCGCCCGGCCTCCATCTGGACGTCAATCACGCGAGCGCCTTCACGTACGCGCGCGCCCGCGCCGCGCGCGTGGTCGAGGAGGATGGAGTCGAGAATCGTCCGCCGCAGCGCGAGCCCGGTGTCGCGAAAACCGTGAAACCCGTGCGAACCGGCAAAATATCCGCGGCAGCTCTCGCCGCGGGGCGATCTGACCATCATGCCACTGAGCTGGGCGCCTCCCGCCGACTCGACCTTGCTCAGGACCCCCATGGCGTCGAGCACTCGCGACGCTTCCGGACTGAGGTATTCCGAGCACGCCTTGTCGCGCGGAAAGTGCGCGCGGTCGAGCAGGAGAACGTCCACGCCTCGAGCCGCGAGAAAGCAGGCAGTCGCGGAGCCCGCGGGTCCGCCGCCGACGACCAGTACGTCCGCGTCATTACCGTCGCGAGTGCTCACGCTATCGCCCTCGCCATGCGCTGAAAGATCCCCATGTACCGCCAGTGGGGACGCGGCAGGTGGAGCACGGACGCGGCGCGCGTGAGGTACGGCAGGATCGCCGACCGCGAGTCGGCCGAGAACATGAATCGCGGATGGTCCGCGGCAAAGCGCCTGAGGCGCGAGACGGCGCTGTCGAATTGAAGCGAGGGAGAGAAGTAGAACGTTGGCGCGAGCAACGAGTCTTGCGGCGAAACGACGCCTTCGTCGATCGCGATCCGGTGCAGCGTGGTGCCCGGATAGATGCGGAGCCCGACCGTCAGGTAGACAGCATCGCCGCGCCCGAGCCGCCAGGCCGCGAAGGACAGCGTTTCCTCGAGCGTGGCCGGAGTTTCACCCGGCCCGCCCACGAGGAAGATCCACAGCGTCCTGATTCCCGCCCGCTCGACCCGCTCCGCTACTTCGCGCGCCTTCGCGGCGGTGAATCCCTTCTCCAGCCTGTCGAGCACGGCATCGCTGGCGCTCTCCGCGGTGATGCCGAGCGTGCGGAAGCCCGCCGCGCGCATCGCCGCGATCAGCTCGCGAGGGGCGGTGGCCGGCGTGAAGTTCGTGGTGTCGAGCTGCACGCCGAGCCGACGCCGCTCGATCTCCTCGCAGACTTCGATGGCGTGCCCCGGCGGAGAGTTGAAGGTCGAGTCCACGAAGTCCACGTGGCGCACGCCGGAGTCGCGCCGCAGCTCAGCGATCTCGTCAGCCACGAGCGCGGCGCTGCGCGTGCGGTAGCCGAAGCCCTCGACGTTCCGGTACGTGCAATACACGCAGCGATAGACGCACCCGCGCTTGGTTTGAATGGGGACGGTCGCGCCGTGTCGCTCGTACCGCTTGAGATCCACCCAGCGCCCGAGCGATGGAGGAGGAAGCGAGTCGAGATCCGCCTCTTCGCCCGGGGGCAGGAAGCCCACGCTACCACCCGAGCGATGGACGAGCCCCGGGATGGCGCCAGGCGCGCGTCCCGCCGCGAGCGCGTCCACGAGTGCGACGCTCGCGCGCTCTCCGTCGCCGGCCACGGCGTAGTCTACTCCCAGCTCGCTGAAGAGCGCTTCAGGTGCCACGCCGAACGCCGCTCCGCCGGCGATAAGGCGCGATTTCGGCGACGAGGCGCGCAGCTCGCGCACGATCGCCGCGGCCTCCGGCGTGTAATGCTGCAGCGCCACGGTGTCGCTGTTGTCGATGTTGCGCACCGAGACGCCGATGACGTCCGGCCGGAAGCGTCGCGCCGCGGCGCCTGCGCTCTTCGCCGGCGATCCGGAGAAGCAGAGGTCGAGGAAGCGCACGTCGTGGCCGGCGCCGTCGAGCGCGGACGCAACCGACGCGAGACCGTTCGGGACGACGGGGTAGGGCTGGCGCTCGGTGTTGGTGCTGACGAGCAGCACGCGCGCGCCAGTCCTCACCGCGCTCGAATCGGCGGACGTTGGGCTACCCACAGGCGAGGACGATTCCCAGGGCGGCCATCGCGCCCGAGATCGTCGCGAGCGTATTCACGGCGTCGTTGTCGATCCAGCGAACGCCACGAAGCGTCTGTGTGCCGCGCCCGCAGTGGTGGACGAGCTGCTCGGTCTCCATGTCGCACACGGAACAGTGCCGGCGGGACTGAACTGTCGCGCCGAGGACGGAGTCGATGACCATGCCGGAAACTCCCGCGAAGAACGCCGCCGTGGCAACGTGCCGCGGCCATCCGATAATTAGCACGGTGCCGGCGATCGCGGCGGCTCCGAGCAGGCCGCCGAGTGAGCCGACTGCCGTAATCGCCCCCGACGTGCCGGCCTGCGCTGATTTCCAGGACAGGATCGAGCGTGGCACGCCGCCGAAGGCGATCCCGATTTCGGTCGCCCATGTATCAGCGGCAGCCGCGGCGATCGCTCCTGCGCCGGCGGCGAGCCAGATGCCGGAGGCGGTCGACAGCCAGGCCAATGCTGCGAGCGCGAAGACGCCCCCGTTCGACAGGACCTGAACCGCGTCGCGTGCCGTGTCCTTGGCGAGCATCCCCCGGGTGATCTCGCGCTTTTGCGACGCCTGGTGCGCGGAAAGTCCGGCGGTCAGCGCAAAGAAAACGACGAGCAGGATTCCCCAGCTCCACCCGGCAGTCACCGCCAACGAGCCGACGAGCGTGGCGGCAACCGCGCCCGACGTCGAGAGCAATCGGGCACGGAGCGAGACGGCGACGATGACGGCGGCGAGCAGCGCGCCAAGGAAGAAGCGGGGGATCATGCGGTGCGGCGTTGATGCGTGCACAAGCGCGCGTTAGCTTGCGCGCTCCTCTCAGCCGTGCACACTTCCGCAACAATGCCAGTCACAGTCGACGCCCTCCTCCCACTCAGCCTGCTCGAGTCCGTGCGCGGCGCTGATACGCCCGAGGACGCGGAAGCCGAATATGTCCATGAGCTGCGCAACAAGCGACTTGGATTGAGCGATACGGTTTACGCCGAGATCCAACGGTACACCGACGACGCGCGGAAGAATCGCCGCGCGGGTAACGAGAAGGCGGTCGCGATCGCGACGCTGATCGGCAGAAGGCCGGACGCGGAGTCGGTTTTTCGCGCCGCGGGGAAACAGCTCGCCGCGCAGATGTACGA
>DATLBG010000101.1:0-5727 GCA_035527035.1 Gemmatimonadaceae bacterium
CTCGTTTACTGGTTCGTGCTGCAGATCGTTGAGGGAATTCCGCAGTTGACGCCGGGTCCAGAGCTCACCGGCGGGACGGCCGTATGGGCGCACGTCGGCGGCTTCGTTGCAGGAGTGGTACTGATCAAGCTCTTCGAGGACCGTAACTTTGTGCGCCGGCGCTCGCTCGTGGCCGATGCGGGCGCTGTGTTCGCCGATCGGAAGCATCCAGCCGACATGACCTTTCGATGACCTCGTCGCACTTTCTCAACCGCGAGCTGAGCTGGCTCGAATTCAACGCCCGCGTGCTGCACGAGGCGTTCGACGAGCGAAACCCGCTCCTTGAGCGGCTGAAGTTTCTCGCGATCTTCTCGACGAACCTGGACGAGTTCTACATGGTTCGCATCGCGGGGCTCCGCCGACAGCTCGCCGCCGGCGTCGAGCAGCCGAGCGCTGACGGAGTGGCCACGCGCGCTCAGCTCGACGCCATCGCCGCGAAGATCGCGGAGCTGATGGCGCAGCAGCGAACCTGTCTGCACGACCTGCTGCTGCCCGCTCTCGCCGAGCACGGGATCAGCCTGGTGACGATGAACGACCTCACGCCCGCGGAGTGGCAGGTCGTGGACGAGTTCTTCGAGTCGCAGGTGTTTCCGGTGCTGACTCCGCTGGCGTTCGATCCCGGGCATCCGTTCCCATACATCTCGAACCTGTCGCTGTCGCTGGCGGTCCAGGTGTTCGATCCGCAGCGCGGCACCGAGCACTTCGCGCGGGTGAAGGTCCCGAAGAGTCTTCCGCGCTGGGTCCCTTTCGGGCGGCCGCACCATTTCGTCCCTCTGGAGCAGGTGATAGGCGCGAACCTCGGCGCGCTCTTTCCCGGGATGGAGATCCGCGGCTGGCACGCATTCCGTGTCACGCGCTACTCCGACCTGGAGCTGGCCGCGTCGGACGACACATCCGACCTGCTCGCGATGATCGAGGAGCAGGTCTTCCAGCGCCGGTTCGCCGAAGTGGTGCGCGTGGAGCTGCAGGACGGCACGCCGCCCGCGCTGCGCGCTCTGCTGCGCGAGGAGCTCGGCGAGCAGCAGGACCTCGACGAAGACAAGACTCTGCTGCACGAGGAGGATCTGCTCGAGACGGGTCCGCTGCTCGAGCTCGGCGACCTCATGGCGATCGCGATGCTCGACGTCCCTGAGCTGCGCGACCATCCGTACACGGCCGTGATTCCGGCGGAGCTGCGGGACCCGTCGAGGTCCATCTTCGCCGCGATCCGCGAGCGCGACATCCTGGTGCACCATCCGTTCGACTCGTTCACGGCGAGCGTGGAGAACTTCCTGCAGGCGGCGGCGCTGGACGAGCACGTGCTCGCGATCAAAATGACGCTGTACCGGACGTCCGGCGACACGGCGATCGTGCGCGCACTGACGGAAGCCGCGCAGCGCGGGAAGCAGGTGGCGGTGCTGGTGGAGCTGCAGGCGCGGTTCGACGAAGCGAACAACATCACCTGGGCGCGGACGCTGGAGAGCTTCGGGGTGCACGTCGCCTACGGGCTGCCGGGGCTAAAGACGCACTGCAAGACGGCGCTCGTCGTTCGCAAGGAGGGAGACGGGATTCGCCGGTACGCGCACATCGGCAGCGGCAACTACAACTCCAAGACCGCGCGCATCTACACCGACCTCGGCCTGTTCACCTGCAGTCCGTCCATCGGCGCGGACGTTAGCGATCTGTTCAATGCTCTGACCGGATTCTCGCGGCAGAGCCTCTACCGGAAGCTGCTCGTCGCGCCGGCCAACATGCGCTCGCGCTTCCTGGAGATGATCGACCGCGAAGTGACGTTCGCGAGGGCGGGGAAGCCGGCCCGCATCATCGCGAAGATGAACGCGCTCGTGGACGAGGAGATAATCAACGCGCTGTACGCCGCGTCGCAGGAAGGCGTCGAGATAGACCTGATCGTGCGCGGCATCTGCTGCCTCCGCCCGCAGCTGCCGGGCGTGAGCGATCGCATCCGCGTGACGAGCATCGTCGGACGTTTTCTCGAGCATTCGCGCATCTGGTACTGGGAGAACGGCGGGGAGCCGGAGTACTACTTCGGCTCGCCCGACTGGATGCCCCGAAACCTCGACCGCCGCGTGGAGTGCGCGGTGCCCATCGAGGACTCGACGCTGCACCCGCGCATGAAAGCACTGCTCGAGACCTGTCTCGCGGACAACCGGCAGGCATGGGAGCTCCGGCCCGACGGTACGTACGAGCAGCGGTTGCCCGGCGCCGAGGCGGAGCGCGCAACGCACCGCATACTGCTGCAGGACTCGTGGGGACTGGCCGTTCCGAACGCCGAAACAGTTGCCGGCGGCCCGGTGACCGCGCAGGGCCGCTAAGCCGCTTCGCTGCCTCGCTCGCTGCCGGCGACGTGGACGACTGCGACGGGAATGCCGGCAATCTTCCGCAGCAGCCGGGATTTTCGCTCCGCTCCCCAGAGCTCGAGCTGGATGTCGCGCCCCCGATCAGCTGGTACGGCAGTCAGCTCGAGCGCGTCGTCGGTCCAGTGCGCTTTGACCCGGCCGACCGCGGCCGAATGTCCGCGGTCGAGCCCGTCCGCTACGCGCAGGATCGCCGACAGCCTCTTCACGACCCTGCGCGATTGCCTGTCCAGCCCGGAGAAATTGCTGTGCTTCTTCTTGGGGCGGGGCCCGCGATGGTAGCGCGCCACGTTCGCGACGATGAGTTGCTCGACGGGCGTTATCCCCAGCAGCTCCGCGTGACTGACGAGATGATAGGAGTGCTTGTGGTGGTTCTCGTAATTGATGTGGTAGCCGATGTCGTGCAGCAGCGCCGCGTCCGACAGCAGCTCGCGTTCGCCGGCACCGCAGCCCAGTCGCTCGCCGATCTGATCGAAGATCTGCAGCGCCAGCGTCTGGACGTGCTTTGAGTGCAACTCCTCGTAGTGTGAGCGGTCGGCGAGCTGCGTGACCGACCGCCGTCTGGATTCACCGGGGTCGGCAATGGTTGGCCGCACGCGGGCGGTCTCCAGCAGCAGCCCTTCGCGGATGCCGTAGCTGGAAACCGTAAGCTCGGGCGAGTCGAGGCGTTCGAGCACTTCGGCGATGACACAGGTCCCGGCGATGATGATGTCAGCGCGCGCCGGGTTCAGTCCGGGAACCTTCGCGCGCTCCTCGTCGGGGAGATCCACCAGGGCATCGAGGATGCGCTCGATCTCCGCGCACGGAACCTTCGTCCCCTGAACCGTCTGTGCCATGTGCAGCCCGCGGCGCGCGAGATACATCTCGCCGATGTTGGTGCACGTCCCGCCCGACCCGATCACGGTAGCGCCGTGCCAGTTCCGAACGGGAAGCTTGCGTGCCAGAGCCCGACGAACCTTTCGACGGAGCTTCTTCACACGCGAGCGCTTGATCTTCCCGGGGAAGAATTCCTCCGTGAGCCGCAGCGCGCCCAGCGGCAGCGAGATCAGACGCTCCAGTAATCCGTCGGCGCTGAGCGCGAGCTCCAGCGAGCCGCCGCCGATGTCGATCACTACCGCGCGTCCCTTCCCGAGCTCGAAGTGCGCCAGCGCGCTGCGAAAGCACAGCCGCGCCTCGGCATCGCCATCGAGAACGCGGACTTTCAGCCCGTTCTCTTCGCGGATGAGGTCCAGAAAAAGATGTCCGTTGGCCGTGTCGCGCACGGCGCTCGTCGCGACGGCCTCGATCCGCTCGGCGCCGAGCTGACGCGAAAGGGCAGTCATCCTGCCAAGGACCTCGAGCGCATCGCGCATCCTGTTTTCGTCTAACCGTCGCGTCTCGCGCGTCCCGGCGCCGAGCCGGGGTGCTGCTCTCATCTCATCGACTACGCGAATGGTGCCGTCGGCCGCGACGTCCGCCACGATCTGCCTGATCGAGTTGGAGCCGATGTCGATGGCGGCGATGCGGGTCGGACTCTTAGGCGGAGCTGTGGCCGGTGGGCTTCCGGATTGGCCGCTGGGCGGTGATGGCGGTGATGGCGTCATGGCTTGTTCAGCAAGTCACGCACTTTGGGCGCCATCGCCTCAGATGTGAACTATTCCCCATCGACCTCGCCCGTCAAAACCGGCCAACGAGGTGCAGGAATACAATCCTGCTTCGCGAGGCTGGACTCCCGTAACGGGGGAGCTGCTCCTGATAGTCGAGCGAAACCGAGGCGGAACTCGTCAGGTCCAGCATCATTCCGCCGATAAACAGATCGTGTCTGTAGCGTCGATCCCGGTGATCGGAGATTCTGTCCCCCCGTGCGACCAGAGAGATAGATCCGGCCCGGCCTGCGCGTCCTGCGAAAGGACGGAGTATTGTATAGATGGAGGTCAGATTACCCGCGCTATCGGTCACGGTCCGTGGAATGGCCGGTGTGTTGTCCCCGGCTTCTCCCTCATCGGCTTTGGCGGCGTATTGTGCGGCGACGATCGCCCTGGGGGTCCGGACGGCGGCGAAAACTCCCCACCGGCTTCGATCGAGGGACTCTCCGACGGGCCCAACCTGTCCCGGTCCACCTTCGGCGAAGCGACTGCCGATGGCACCCCGATACGTCCAAGCCGAGATCGCGAGCGATTGAAGCAGGCTTTTTTGGACGCGGGCAAAGGGGGTGAGGGTAATCCTGGCCGCGTAATCCTTGAACCTGTCGGTCTCGCGCGACGTGTAGCCCGGTCCGTTGGTTACGGTCGCGTAAACCTCCCCGAGCTTTCCTGGCATCGTGACGAGCGTCGCGATGCCCGCATCCGCCGACGAGAAATAGCCGTGCCGATCGGTGGGAACGGTCGAGATCCATCGCGGCCAATAGCTCTCGTCGTAGTCGATGAAGACGTTGTGCACGAGTCCGAACCGCACCACCCCTTTCGCGGTAGCGCGTTCGAGAAAATGGAGCTGCAGGTACGCGTATTTCGCCCGGATGGTCCAGCCCTTGTAATAGTCGTCCGCGTCGTCCCGGGTCTGCTGGAAAACATCGGTCGTCAATCGGATGCTGACATTGCGGCCGGCCGGCGCCCGCAGGGTGATGTAGGCCCGTTCCAGGTCAAACTTGTTGGATACCCGCCCGGTCCCGGGGTTGAGGCGGTACTGGTAGTTCCCGAAGAGGATCCCCGAGACTTCGACGGCAGGTCGACTCGCGGTGCGTTGCGACGCGGAGTCCGGGGCAATCACAGGGGTGGAGTCCGGCATCTGTGCGACGGCGGCCAGTGCCAGCGGTAGTGCGCCTAGGATCGAAATTGCCATGCAGTAATCTCCCTACCGGGCACGCTTCCGGCTATCTTCTCGGTCGAAGAAACGCCCCCCTGAATCCCTACATATGCGGCTGCTTCCGAAGAACGAGAACTTCTATGAGCTGTTCACGGACATCGCCCAGCGGCTGTCGGGCGCCGCCGTGCTGGTGCATCAGCTGTTCGAAGACCCGGCGAACCGCGGCACCTACGTAGCGCAGATCAAGCGGCTCGAGCACGAAGCCGATTATCTGACGCACGACATCATCATCCGGATCGACAAGACGTTCGTCACGCCCTTCGATCGCGAAGACATTCACTCTCTGGCGTCGGAGCTCGACGACGTGGTGGACCTGTTGGACGGCACTGCCCGCCGCGCCGAGATGTTCAACATCACCACGGTGTGCAAGCCGGCAGTCGTTCTTTCGGAAGTAATCGTTCGCGCCGCGGCCGCGCTCGAGATCGCCGTACGCGGGATGAAGGATGCGAAGCTCGTAAAGTCGAACGCGCTGGAGCTGAAGCGGCTGGAAGAA
>DATLBG010000102.1:0-17320 GCA_035527035.1 Gemmatimonadaceae bacterium
GCCCAGCGCGAACAGCGTCGCGCGGGTGTTCAGCTCTGTCCAGAAAACCGTCTCGTATCCGATCTCCTTGAACCAGAGCCAATCCGTCGCGGCGCCGACGAGCCATGGTATCAGTCCGAAGAACAGGACCAGGAACAGCACAATCCATTTTCTGAAACGCCGTCTCGGGCGGGGGGGCAGTGCTCGGAACGTTCCGAGATCGATGGGCGGCTCGTACGGGGGGGTGGTCATGGTCACGAAACTATCACTTCCCGCAGGGGCGGGAAATCAGCGGGATGTATCGGGTGCTGCGCTACCGCGTCGTGGGCAACGGTAGCGCCACGAGCACAGCGGTAACCGCGAGAACCAGGACCGCGATTGCGAGCTCGGCGCCGGCGCTCCGTCTCAGACGGCGCGCGCCGGTGTGGTCGCCGAGCGAGGGCCGCACGCGAAGCCAATTGTATGCGCCCGTTACCGCCGTGAGTGAGATCAAGCCGATCTTGATCAGGAGGACATTTCCGTAGTCGGTGTTGGTCAGTGCAGAGATGGACCCGACATGGGTCCAGGCCATGAAGACTCCGGTGACTCCAGCGAGTGCCCCGAACGCGAGCGCGGCCGGCGAGAACGCGTTGATGATGTCGCGGACCACCGTCCACCGGTCGTCGCGGTCCAGACGCCACGCGAGGGGAAGGCCCACGGCAAAAACGAGCAGAAGGTTACCAAGCCATCCGGCAGCCGCGATGGTGTGCACGCCGTTCGCGATGGTTGACGCCGCCGACATGCGCGGCACGACGGCGGCATGACTGGCGAGCGCCAGTCCGGCAGCGATGGTCACGCCACCGCCGACCGCCAGCAACCACGGCCACTCGCGGCCACGTCGTATGAGCAGGAAGCTCACCCCTGCGGCGGCGGCTCCAAGCAATTGAGTGACCCACGCCAACCCCCAGTTGGTGTGCGAGATCATCGGTGAGAGCATCGACCAGTCGAGCGCGCTGTCAGCGCCATGCATGGCCAGCGACTGTACCGCCAGCCGCGCGAAGCCGGTGAGCAGCAGCAGCAGCGCTGCAATCGCGCCGACAACCGCCGCACCCCGCGCCGCGGCAGGGAGGTAGTCGGTCGTGATTTCGCGGTCCACCTCCAAGGACACGCGTGCGAGGACCGTATAGCGGAACGCGACGGTGCCAATTGCCGCGATCGTGCCCATGAGAGTCAACCAGCGAAGTATCGCTCCGAGACTCGAGAATGGATCAGTCTCCCCGCTCGCGGCCATGCCGGGTACGGGTCCCATTGGATCGTGCATGGGCGCCGCGCCCGAGGGCGCCGTGTCGGGAACCGAGCTTCCCGCAGCGGTTCCGCTTCCAACTGTGAAGGAGAATTGGCCCGAGACCGGGTGGCCGTCAGCCCCCGCTGTTTGCCACTCGACGCGGTACATGGCCGGCGCCAGCCGACCGGAGATGCGCGCGTGCGCGACGTTGCCGACAAGCAGCTGCATCGGCTCCAGGGGGATTTCCCCGGCGGGACCGATCAACCGGATGCGCGTGAAGGCTCGCTCGGGTGCTTCGGTGAACGTCAAGCGGATTTCAGGGGGAGGCTCCACAAGCACGGAGTTCGCGCTTGGCGTGGAGCTCCGCAGCAGGCCGTGTGCAAACGCGTTCTGCGGCACCGCGACGAGCATTGCCGTGACGAACAGAGCTAGCGAGCGCACGATACTCACCTCACCGTGGAGATGATCCCGCACGCGCCGGCATCGCATGTTCTCCTCCGGAGCCAGGAGTCTCGCGGTACGGGCGTAGCCTCAAGAATACGGCGAAGCCTGCAGGGGTGCGCGAACTGTACGCCGGTTCGAGATCTCCGGGAACGAAGCCAAGGTTGCCCCTGACTCCGAGGCCAAGGGTCATTCCGCGTGAGCGTCCAAGCTCCCGGATGTATCCGAGATTCAACGAAGAGACGTTGAAAAGGTCGTCCTCCGTAAAGCCCGGAAGCTGGAGCTCTTCGCCGTTCTTCTCCACGCGCTCGATGCGGCCGAAGAACGTGTTCGAGCGATCCATGATCAGCTCGGATTCCGCCAGCAGCGCTTTCGTCCAACCGCGCTCGCCGTCACCGTGGCGATTTGCGCCGAGCACGAACGAAGTCGCCCACTGTCCCTCGATTCCGAACGATTTTCCATGCAACGCCGAAGCTACGAAGCGTCGCATCGATTCCTCGGGGTGGAGAATCTCAGGGCTCTTCATGAAACCGTAGCCGGCGGTAAAGCTCCAGTTTCGGTTCGGGTTCACCGTCACCCGTCCGGAATACGAATCCAGCTTTATCCGGTCAAAGTTCCACCTGCTCTCATCGGGCTCGCGGCCGTTGAACCAGGACGCTTCGACGCGAACGTTTCGCGTAAAGAGGCCCGCGGTGAGCACACCGAAACTGATATGCGTCGCATCGTTCCAGTGGTGGCCCAGCGGCGCCATCAAGTCGTCCATTGCGGACGGCCGGTGCATGAACGCCACGGAACCAAGCGCGGGCTCTCCCGCCGGAGCCGCATACAGCAGGACCGCGAGGTTGGGCGTGAGCTCGCGTTCGAACTGCGCCGCAAGCTCCATCCAGAAGTCGTGTGGATGCTGCCGATCTACCAGCGCCTGGCCGTTGCAAGTCTCGCCGGACTGGAGCAGCAGAGGGTACCCGCACCGGCCAACGGTTGCCGGATCGAGGCTTGGCATTACGCGCAGAGTCAGCATTCCGCCCGCCAAGTCGTGACTGGCCATCAACATCGCCCAGTTGATGCTGCCGAGCTGGTCGTCACCGCGCGGACCCGCCTGACTGATGTACTGGCCGAACAGAAACCCGTGAAGCATCAGGTCCCATCCCCCGGCCATGAAATGGCGCGAAGGCAGTGGAGCATCATCGGGAATCCACGTGGTGCCGGATCCGAAGCGGTCCATGGAGATCCCGAGCGGCCCCGATGTCATGTCGTGCTGCATCGCGGCGTGGGCGCTGTCGCTCATGCCCGGCATTGCGGCCGGCGTGTGCCGAGCTGTGTCGTGCGCCATCGAGTCGCGTCGCATGGCGTGGTGAGCCGAGTCCTGCATGATCATCGCCCGGTGTGCCGAATCACCCGTGCTCATCCGATGCGCGGAATCGGCCATCAGTGCCCGGTGCGCCGAGTCCGTCATGGCGGCGTGCCTGAGCGAGTCCGCATGCATGCGATGCGACGCGTCCCGTGCCGCTGGCGGAGTCGTTGCGGTTGTCGCGGGCCTTGGCGCTCGCGCTCGGGTCGCAGGATCCGTCTTGTCCGATGACGGGCGGGTTGCGGGTCGCGCGGCCGGGCGCGATGTCGGTTTCCGCGCGGGCCGGGTGGCGGGGCGCCTTGCAGGGGCGGCGGGGCGAACCGTATCGCGCGGCGCGGGATGTCCTGTGTGCTGCGCGGCGGCTCGCGGCGCGAGGCCGAAAGCCATGAGAGCGAAAACGAAGAGCACGGCTGCGGAATGCATGGAACGGCGCATTTATCACCTGTATGGACGGCAGCACGATGCTCCTTGTGGAGCGGTGCATGTGATGGGAGTTGGAGTCTCACGCGTGGCGCGAGACGGCGGCGGGGAGGGTGCTAAGCGCGCCGCGGAGGGGGTGTAGCTACTTCGGGGGCCGCGCTGCTCGGCTCGATGTTTCGCGCTCTCAGGACAGCCTGAGATGCGAATTGTTGCGATGCCTCGGAGGTCAAAGTCTCCACGACGCCGGAGACTGAACAGGAGGCGATGGCCGTGCAGCAAATAGCCGCGAACTGATCGCACTGATCGCTCGGATCATCCGGCCGGGGCGGTGGGGGATCCGACGGGTGCCCATGGTCGTGCGACGTAGCTGTAGCGGCTGCCGGCTGGGCTTCGTGCTCGCATGCGACCTCGCGCCCGAAAAGCGAGAGGTTCAGCAGCAATGCTGCGACGGCGAACCGGGTAAGACGATTCATCTCGAGGTGTAGATCAGGGCATAAAGCATGCCTTTTGTCGCATGGTCCGCAAGTTCGCGCGAGCTGACAGCCGCGCGTTAGCCCCGTCGTCGCACCAAGCTTGCGTTATATTGACTCATGGCTCGGCGACGCATTGGCGCGGAGATTTTTGTGTTGGCAGCGTTATCCCATCAGTTGTTGCTGGGATCGTTTGGCGCGCTGCCGTGCGCGGTGATGAGCGAGACTTCCGCGCGCGCGGGCATGCAGCAGGAGACTGCTATGTCGAGCATGTCTATGCCCGGCGTAAGGATGTCCGAGCACGATCACGAAGGGTGCGGCGAGGAAGAGACCGTGCCTCTGTGCGTGACGGGCGCGGCGTGCGCTATCGCCGCAATTCCGTCGGTTACCGCGGGGTTTCCCGAAGCTCGCGTCGCCGTCGTTCTCCCACGCACCGCGCCCGCAACGCTGCGGTCCGCGCTGACCTCCCCCGACCGACCCCCTCCTCGAGCCTAGCTCCTCCTTACGCGCGGACCTGAACCCGCGCCCGCCGCGGTTTATCCGCGGCACTCGAGCAACCGTACGCGCGCTGCGCCGGCGCGACGGAACCAACAGCAGGGGGAGCAGTGAAAACCAAGTCTCGCGCGCGCTTGCGCGCGCTTATCCGTTTTTCGCGGTGTGTGGCAGCTTGTTTGACGGCTGCGCTCATTGCGGCGCCTGTCGCGCGCGCGCAGGAAACGAGCGATGTCGATTCACTCGTTCGACAAGCGATCTCCGTCAATTCGACGATTCGTAGCGCGGCCGCGCGCGTCACGGCCGCGCGCGGGCGCGTCTCGCCGGCGGGCGTCTGGCCGGACCCCATGCTGATGCTGGGCATCATCAACGTTCCGCTCGGCAGCGAAGAATCGACCGCGCACGGGGCACCGATGGGTCCGGACCCCATGACGATGAAAATCATCGGGATAGAACAGACAGTCCCGTTTCCCGGCAAGCTGTCGCTCGCGCGCCGCGCGGCGTCAGCCGAAGTCCGCGAAGCCGAGGCGGAACTGGCGAGAGCTCGACTCGACGTCGAGACCCGGGTCCGCCAGGCGTATTACGACGCCGCATTCCACACGCGGGCGCTCGAGATCATCGATCGCAACGCGGAAGTACTCTCGTCGCTGATATCCGCTAGCGAGGCACGGTACGTCTCGGCCGGCGGCTCGCAGGTGGAAGTGCTCAATACGCGTCTCGAAGCCACCCGTCTGGGCGAGACGGCGTCCGAACTATTGGAAGCCCGACGCGGGGCAGTCGCTCGCATCAACGCATTACTCCAGCGCCCGACCGACACGCCGGTTCGCGCGGAATTTCCGCGCGCCCTGATCGCGGCCGCGGCACCGCAGTCCCCCGCGCGCGCGACCTTCGTATCCAGCGCGCTCGGCGCGCGCGCGGCGGATTCTCCCCTGAAAACTCCCGCGGTGCTGCAGGCGTTGGCGCAACGATCGAGTCCCGATCTGATGCGGCGACGCGCCATCGTCGAAGCAGAACAGGCGCGCGCCGCGCTCAGCGGTCGCGCCTATCTGCCCGATGTCACGGCTTCGCTCGAATACGGCCAGCGCACGGATCTGCCCGACATGGTGTCCGCGAGGATCTCCGTCCCGCTTCCCATTTTCAAGGGACGCAAGCAGGACCGGCTGGCCGCATCGGCCCGCACAGACGTAGCCGCCGCTGAAGCGGAGCTCGTTGCAGCGGAGCAGGAGCTGTTCGGCCGCATCGCGGAGCTGCACGCGGATCTCGAGCGGCAGAGGACGCGGTTGGCGCTGTACGTCGGTGCGCTCATCCCGCAGGGTCAGGCGACCGTGCAGGCATCGCTCGCCGGCTTTCAGACCGGACGCACGTCGTTGTTTGAGGTGCTCGGCCACCAGGCAGCGCTCTTTCGCTATGAAACCGAGTACTTCCGCGCGCTGGCGGATTTCGCGCGCGGTCTCGCGGAGCTGGAGCAGATAGTCGGCGCGGAGGTGCTGTCATGAGCCTCAAGCCGATGGGCGAGCGCTTGCGCTCGAGCCAGGGCCTGCGCCGGAAGGTGATGATCGGTGGGGCCATCGTTGTGCTCGCCGCCGTGACGTGGCTTCTGGTGCGCGACGAGTCTCCACGGCGGCGGGCGGCGGATGCGCCGGCGCGGACAACGTCCGCGGAGCGTGGTGACGACATGGCAGGCATGGACATGAGCGGCGACGGCACCGTTCAGCTCACGCCTGGCCAGCTGCGCGAGTTCGGAATCAGCTTCAGCACGGCGGAGATCCGTCCGCTCGCGAATGAGGTCCGCACGGTCGGACTCGTGACATTCGACGAGCGCCGGATGGCGCAGGTCGCGCCGAAATTCGGCGGCTTCGTCGAGCGGCTGTACGTCAACTTCACGGGCCAGCAGCTGGGGCGCGGTCAGCCGATGCTCGACATCTATTCGCCCGAGCTGGTCGCCGCGCAGCAGGAGCTGCTGGTTGCGCGCCAGCTCGAGCGCACGATGGGGCAGAGCAGTGTCCCGGGTGTTCCGCCCCGCGCGATGAGCCTGGTGAGCGCCGCCAGGCAGCGCCTCAGACTCTGGGACATGTCCGACGCCCAGATCAACGGGATGCTCCAGACGGGCCGCCCCCGGCGCACGGTCACGTTGTACTCGCCGGCGACCGGCACCGTGGTCGAGAAAAATGTGGTCAACGGGCAGGCTGTCATGCCCGGTCAGAGTCTCTATACGATCGCCGACCTGCGGTCGGTCTGGGTAGACGCCGAGCTGCGCGAAGCGGATCTAGCGAACGTGCGTATCGGCTCCGGGGCCGACATCGAGCTGACTGCGTATCCAGGACGCTCCTTCAAGGGCCGCGTCACGTACTTCCATCCCACCGTACAGGAAGAAACCAGGACGGTGAAGGCACGCATCGACGTCGCGAATTCCGGGGGAGTTTTGCGGCCAGGGATGTACGCGACCGTGGTGATTCTCACACCGTTGCGTTCGGCGCTGTCGGTGCCGAGCTCCGCTGCCATCAATACGGGAGAAGGCAGCGTCGTCTTCGTCGACATGGGGAGCGGGCGTTTAATGCCGCACGATGTCGTGCTCGGCAGGACGGCCGGCGATTACGTCGAAGTGATCTCCGGCCTGGAGGCCGGGCAGCGTGTGGTCACGTCGGCGCAGTTCCTTCTCGAATCCGAGTCGAACATCGGTGAGGTAATGAAGTCCATGATCGGTCAGACGGGGACTGCCGACATGGGTTCGATGAGCGGGATGGATTCGAAGGGGGCCGATACAAAAGGAATGAAGGCGCCCGTGACGCCCCCGCCCCCGCGGAGGTAACCGCCATGCTCCGGCGCATCATAGAGTGGTCGGTGAATCACAGGCTCGTCGTTTTGCTTGCGACAGTTGCCATTTCGCTCGGCGGTGTCTGGGCCATGCTCAGGACGCCGGTGGATGCGATTCCGGATCTATCCGACGTGCAGGTGATCATCATGACCGAGTGGGAGGGCCAGGGGCCGCAACTGGTCGAGGACCAGATCACGTACCCGCTCTCCACCGAGATGTTGAAGGTCCCGCGCACCAAGGTCGTACGCGGCATGAGTCAGTTCGGGTTGTCGGCGGTGTATGTCGTCTTCGAGGATGGAGTCGACCTTTACTGGGCACGCTCGCGCGTGCTCGAGTACCTGAACGGTATCGGCGGCAAGCTGCCCGAGGGGGCGACACCGATGCTGGGGCCGGACGCGACCGGCGTGGGTTGGGTCATGCAATACATCCTGGCCGACACGTCCGGCAGAATGAATCTCGCCGAGCTCCGTGCGTTGCAGGATTGGACCGTGCGGCCCGCGTTGACTGCGGTGACCGGAGTCGCGGAGATCGCCTCTTTCGGCGGCTTCGAGAAGCAGTACCAGGTTGAAGTCGATCCTGCGAAGCTTCGCGGCTTCGGAATCCCGATCGCGAAAGTCGTGTCAGCGGTGCAGGCGTCCAATCAGGACGCGGGCGGGCGCGTGCTCGAGCTAGGCGGCAGCGAGTACGTCGTTCGTGGCCGCGGGCGCTTCGAGAGTTTAGCCGACATTCGCTCGGTCGCCTTGGGATCCGGCCCCGGCGGGACGCCGATTACCGTGGGCGATGTCGCCAACGTGCAGCTCGGCCCGGAAATCCGTCGCGGGATCGCGGACCTCGATGGCCGCGGCGAGGTCGTTACCGGATGGGTCGTCATGCGCTTCGGCGAGAATCCGTTGGCGGTAATCGATCGCGTCAAGGAAAGAATGGGGGCGCTCGAAGGGGCGCTGCCCGAAGGCGTGACATTTGTCGAGGGCTACGACAGGTCCGGGCTGATCGAGGCTGCGATCAGCACGCTTCGGGAAAAGCTCGTCGAGGAGTCGATAATCGTCGCGCTCGTTACGATTCTCTTTCTGCTGCACGCATGGAGCGCGCTGGTCGCGATCCTGACGATTCCGATAGGCGTTCTCATGGCGTTTCTGGCTATGCGCTTTCTCGGGCTCAACGCGAACATCATGAGCCTCGGCGGCATCGCGATCGCCATCGGGGCGATGATCGATGCGGCGATCGTGATGGTCGAGAACCTCCACAAGCACATGGAACGGGATGAGCGGGAGGGCCGCGCTCGCGACCGGTGGGAGCTCGTGATCGAGTCCTCGAAGGAGGTCGGGCCGGCGCTCTTCGTTTCGCTGCTCATTATCACGCTCTCGTTCTTCCCCGTATTCGCGCTCGAAGCGCAGGAAGGGCGGCTGTTCAAGCCGCTGGCGTGGACCAAGACGCTGGCGATGGCCGCTGCCTCGCTGCTCTCGATCACGCTTGTGCCTGTCATGATGGGATTTTTTATCCGCGGCCGCGTCAAGCCCGAAGCTGCGAACCCCGTGAACCGGTTCCTCATCCGCGTGTACCGCCCGGTGATCGAGCTCGTGCTCCGCAACCGGTGGCCGACAATCGGCGTTGCGGCGCTGGTCCTCATTGTCACGATCGTTCCCTGGACCCGCCTCGGAAGCGAGTTCATGCCGCCGCTGAACGAGGGGAGCGTCATGGACATGCCCTCGCTCTTCCCGGGCGTAGGCACCGCGCAGGCAAAGCAGATTCTCCAGCAACGCGATGCAGCTCTCGCGCGGATTCCCGAAGTGAAGATGGTGCTGGGCAAGGTCGGGCGCGCCGAGTCGGCCACGGACATGGCGCCGATGTCGATGATCGAGACTCTCGCCATCCTCAAGGAGCGCGATGATTGGCGCGAAGGGGTTGACTACGATTCGGTGGTCGCGGAGATGAATGCGACGGTGAAGACTCCGGGCGTCGCGAACATGTGGTCGATGCCGATCAAGAACAGGCTCGACATGCTCGCCACCGGCATCAAGACGCCGGTTGGCATCAAGGTTTACGGCCCTGATCTCAATGTGCTGGACAGTATTGGAAAGCAGATCGAAGGGCTTCTCCCCTCGGTCGAAGGCACGAACTCCGTTTTCGCCGAGCGCGCCGTAGGGGGACGGTACCTGGACATCGACGTCGATCGGGCAGCGGCCGCGCGGTACGGGATGACGGGCGACGACGTGCAGATGGCGATGGCGACCGCGGTCGGGGGAATGGCTGCGGGAACGGTGATCGAGGGGCGCGCTCGGTACGGCGTGCTCGTGCGGTATCCGCGCGAGCTGCGTGGGGACGCGGAGCAGATCGGCAACGCTTTGGTTGCGACGCCCTCGGGCGCGCAGGTGCCGCTTGGACAGCTCGCAAGGATCGGCGTCACGCGGGGCCCGACGCTCATCAAGTCCGAGAACGCGTATCTGAACAGCATCGTTTACGTGGATGTGCGCGACCGCGACGTCGGGAGCTACGTGGGTGATGCGAAGAAGCTGCTGGCCGAGCGCGTGAAGCTTCCGGCGGGATACCGGCTCGAGTGGTCAGGTCAGTTCGAGGCGATGGAGCGGGTCGGGCAGAGGTTGCGGATAGTTGTTCCGATCACGCTCGCGATCATTTTTCTGCTTCTGTTTTTTCACTTCGGCAGCGTCGTTGAAAGTGCAATCGTGATGCTCTCGCTTCCGTTCGCGCTCGTGGGTGGCGTCTGGCTCATGTGGATCCTCGGCTACAACCAGAGTGTGGCAACCGCGATCGGGTTCATTGCACTGGCGGGGGTGGCGGCGCAGACCGGGGTCGTGATGCTGCTGTACCTGGATCACGCGCACCACGATCGGCTCAAGGGAGGAACGCCGATGAGCCGGTCGGACATCGATGCCGCGATCGAATACGGCGCGGTCGAGCGAGTCAGACCAAAGATGATGACCGTCGTCGCCATCATTGCCGGACTGCTTCCGATCCTGTGGAGTCAGGGGACCGGCGCGGACGTCATGAAGCGGATCGCCGCGCCGATGGTGGGCGGAATGATCACGAGCACGGTCCTCACCCTTGTTGTAATTCCCGCTATCTATTCCCTGTGGAAGGAGCGGGAGATGAGAGGAGAACGCGCGTGACGCGCGTCACTCGGGAGCGGGCGCGGGCCTCCGAGACCGTGAGGACCAATGAATCGTCCGGATCCGCCAGCTCCCGGCGGTTCGCGTGAGCACCATCAGCTCCGCGTTTGCCGAGTTGATCGCGCGATCGCGAAAGGAGCCAACGGTGGTGCTCGTGGACGTGGCCCACGCGGCATCGCCCTGTACGGTGACACGGACCGGTCCGCGCTCAGCCCGGACTGCGCGCGCAAACTCGATGTCACCAGCCAGGTGATGTGAACGGTATTCCTGGCGTGTCTCGACTCCACCGGATTCCAAAATGATCGCGTCCGCGGCGAGGAGAGACAGCGCCGACGCGCTGTCCCCGGTTTCCAGCGCGCGATGGAATTGGTCCACCACCATTGCGACGGCGCTGGAGTCCAATGCGGCGGCCGCCGGCTGAACAGTGCGGCTTGCGACCGGACCAACATGAAAGACCAGCGTCGCCCAGTGCGTATCCCAATCCGCGCCCGAGCCCGTGGCAGCCTGAGCGACATGAATCATGCGTACGTTCCACAGGCCCGCGCTGGCTACTGCGACGCGTATCACGCCGTCGGCGTTCGCCGCGACGTGGATGTCGGCCGCACGCGCCGCCAGCGTATCGACGGTCGCGGCGGAAAAGCTCGCGACGTAGCCGGCGTGTGCGCGAGCGGCCGGCAGTGGTTGCCCACGGTACAGTATCCGAAGCGAGAGTGTATCGCCCGCCCGCAACGCGGATGGATCGGTGAGAGGGATGAGCTCCAGAGGATGACCGGCTCGTCGGGAGAAGGCGCGCGGTCCTCCGCGGCCGACTTCGACCAGCGTCTTCGCGTATTTGGCGTAACGGCGCGTGACGCTGTCGCGCCCGCGCAACAGTCCTTCACGGTCGAGCCGGTCCAGCGCCTCGGGCGCCCCCTCCAGCTCTAGATAGCGGCGAAAGCTCGCGGCAGACTCGCGAACCGATCTCGGGCGCAGGGTTAGGGCCACGATGCGCTGTCCGCGCGAATTCGGCCGATGGCGCAGCACCAGGGACGTTCCCGCATGCGACATGTCGGTAATTCGCTCCTCGGAAGCCGCGGCGAGCAAGCGCGCATCGTCAACCCGATCGATGGCCACTGCGGATTCGCTCGTCGGAAACCGACTGCTGGTCTGGCCGCGAACCTGAATCGCGGAGCCTTCCGCGACCGCGAACGCATCGGGAATCAACCAGAAATCGTGGGCTTGAGCAGCGACAGCAAGGAACAGCGCGGCACAGGTGGCAGCGGCGACGGGGACAACGCGGCGGACCATGGCTATCAGGGCAGGAGGTTTTTGATCATCGGCGCGAGGACCGCCGATTCCCGATGCATATTACAGTAAGGATTCCTAAGGCCAAGCGTCAGTGGCCGCGCCGTCCCAAACCAGGAGAACAGCTACATGCATCGCGTTGCGCGCGTCATTTTGCCGGCGGCCGCAGTATTCGCGGGTGCAGTGAGCTGTGGTGACGTTGACGCGAGTCGTTCTGCGGCTGGCGTCGTTCCGACAGTGGTTTCCCTGAGCAGCCCAACCGGAGCTGGAGCAGGTGAGCCGTTTCTCTCGGCGCAGGGCGATCGCGTTTACCTGAGCTGGCTCGAGCCCGTGGACTCGGCGCACGCGCTCAAGTTCGCCGCACTGGACGACACGACGTGGTCCGCGCCGCGCACGATTCGATCGGGACGCGATTTCTTCGTGAACTGGGCCGATTTCCCCTCGTTGAAGGTTCTCAGGGACGGCAGGCTCGCGGCGCACTGGCTCCAGAAGACCGGCGTCGGCACGTACGCGTACGGGGTGCGCGTGTCCCAGTCCACTGACGGCGGCGCCACCTGGAGCGAGGCGTTGATTCCGCATCGCGACTCGTCGGACACCGAGCACGGGTTCGTCACGCTCTGGCAGGAAGGAAATGGCCTGAACGCGGTGTGGCTCGACGGCCGCAAATACAATGCGGCCGGCCATTCGCCGACGAACGAGATGATGGTCGTGACGACCACCATCGGCGCGGACGGCACGCTCGGCGCGGAGACGCGGCTGGACGAGCGCGCATGCGACTGCTGCCAGACTGCTGTCGCGGTCAGCTCCAAGGGACCGGTAGTCGCGTACCGCGACCGCACCGCGGACGAGATTCGGGACATCTACGTCGTGCGGCGGGTGGGCGGGCAATGGACGGCGCCGGTTGCGGTACACGCAGACAACTGGAAGATCGCGGCGTGCCCGGTCAACGGACCTGCGGTCGCTGCCGAGGGCGAGCGTGTCGCGCTCGCGTGGTTCACCGCCGCAACCGACAGCGGACGCGTAAACCTGGCTTTCTCCGACGACGCCGGCGCGACGTTCGGCGCGCCCGTGCGAATCGACGACGGCCGTCCCGCCGGACGCGTGGACGTAGTCATGCTGCGCGACGGTGGCGCGCTCGTGAGCTGGATAGAGCGGACAGGAGGCGACACCGCGGCCGTGCGCGTGCGTCACGTTTCACGCGATGGCCGGCCCGCGGCGCCGGTCACGATCGCGACGTCGTCGGCAAAGCGCGCGAGCGGCTTCCCGCGCATGGTGATGCGCGGAGACGAGGCGATTTTCGCGTGGACGGAGCCCGGCAGCCCTTCCGTGATTCGCGTCGCCAAGATGAGCAACCCGGACAAGTGAGGCCCATGATCCGCGGCGTTCGTGCGCGCGCGGCGTGCGTGGCGCTCCTGCTGGTCGCGTGCTCGGATGGCGCGAGCGAGGCGCGCGTGGAGATTGGCTCTCCGGTTCCGGCCTATGCGGCTGTGTCGCTCGGCGGGGATAGCGTCTCGCTCGCCAGCCAGCGCGGCAAAGTGATTCTTCTCAACGTGTGGGCGACCTGGTGTCACCCCTGCCGTGACGAGATTCCGGAGCTCCAGGCCATCCATGAGCGGTACGCGGCGCGTGGTCTCGAGCTTGTCGGCGTCAGCGTTGACACCGAGAGCGCCGACGACGCGATCCGCGCGTTCATGCGGGATTTCAAGATGAGCTATCCCGTCTGGCGCGATCCATCGGAGCGAATCTCCGCGCAGTTCCACATCGTCGGCGTCCCCGCGACCTTTCTCATAGACAGGGAGGGCGTCCTGCGCTGGCGAAAGACCGGGCCGATACAACCCGGCGACGCGACGCTCAGCGCGGCGATCGAACAGGCGCTGGGGAGCTGACGCTGCAGGGCTCCGACTCCGTCGGCATCGCGATCAGCTTCACGGCGGGAGTGCTGAGCTTTCTCTCGCCGTGCGTGCTGCCGCTGATCCCGAGCTACGTCACTTTCATAACCGGGCTCGGGCTCGAGGACGTGCAACGCTCGCGCAGGATCGCGCTGGCGCACTCGGTTCTGTTCGTCACGGGCTTCACGCTGGTTTTTCTCGCGCTGGGCGCCACGGCGACCGCGTTCGGCCGCATGCTTGGCTACCACAGGGAGTGGGTGGGGCGCATCGGCGGGGTGCTCGTGATCCTGCTAGGCCTGTATCTCCTCGGCGCGCTCAACTTCGGCCCGTTCGCTCGCGAGCGTCGCGTCCACTTCGCCACAAAGCCGATCGGCTATCTGGGCACGCTGGTCGTCGGGATGGCGTTCGCCGCGGGGTGGACGCCGTGCATCGGGCCGATCCTTGGCGCAGTGCTAACGTACACCGCCAGCTCGGCGGATCTCAATCGCGGCCTGGTGCTCCTGTTGGCGTACTCGCTGGGGCTCGCCGTGCCGTTCGTAGCCGCGGCACTGATGGTGGACCGGTTCGTCGCTCTGTTCGAGCGGTACCGCGGTGGTCTCGTCTGGATGTCGCGAGTCGCGGGCGTGCTGCTGATCGGAGTCGGGCTGCTCATGCTCACGGACATGATGACCCTCCTGTCCCAGTGGCTGCAACCGATGACGCCGGAGTTTCTCCGAAGCAGGCTCTGAAACCTTTTTCCTGGTTGGTGACGTCTAAGGAGGAAGTACGGGCTTCCTCACCTCGTCACCAGATCAATGAAGAAGATTGTCGTGTCTTGGTTCGCCGGTGCGCTGACGGCGGCCGCCTTCGGCCCATTGGCGGGCGATGCAGCGGCGCAGTCACGGAACGTCCATCCAACTCCTGCGCCGTCGGTGCGAGCTGCTGCCAAGAGCGGGGCCATCGCGATAGACGGCCGGCTCGACGAGGCCGCGTGGGCCGCGGCCACGCCGGCGACGGAGTTTCGTCAGTCGCAGCCGAGTGAGGGCGCCGCGGCTACGCAGCGCACCGAGATCCGTTTTCTGTTCGACGACGACGCTCTGTACGTGGGCGCGCGGATGTACGACTCGCTGGGCGCGGCGGGGGTGCGCCGCGCACTGGTGAGGCGCGACCAGCTCAACGAGAGCCTCAGCGACTACATACAGCTCAGCTTCGACACCTACCACGACCACGTCAGCAGTGCCACCTTTTTGATCAATCCGTCCGGCTCGATTCGCGACGGAACGGGAGACCCGACCTGGGATCCCGTGTGGCAGTCCGGTGCGGCCGTAGACTCATTGGGCTGGACCGCGGAGATGCGAATCCCATTCAGCCAGCTGAACTTCTCGCGCGATATCGACCAGACGTGGGGCCTCCAGGTGATCCGCTGGTCGCATGCGCGGAACGAGCGGACGCACCTCGCGTGGTGGCCCAGCAACGAGCCCGGCGGTCCGGCGCGGTACGCTCACCTCGAGGGAATGCGGGTCGCGTCGCGCCCGCGCGGAATGGAAGTCGTGCCGTACGTCGTGACCCAGGCGAATTACGTTCGCCCGGCCAGCGCGGCGAATCCATTCACCGATCCGAGCGAGTTCAAGTATAGAGTCGGCGGGGACGTGAAGTACCGGCTGACGTCGAACCTCACGCTCAACGCCACGATCAATCCTGATTTCGGCCAGGTGGAAGTCGATCCGGCGGTCGTCAATCTGTCCACGTTCGAGACCTTCTTTCAGGAGCGGCGCCCGTTCTTCATCGAGGGCGCGAACGCTTTCGGCTTCGGCAATTTCAGCTGCTTCTTCTGCAGCAACTCGCAGAACCTCGGAATGTTCTACACACGCCGGATCGGCAGGCGTCCGCAGCTGAGCCCCGCGGGCACTTTCGTGGACGTTCCCGACAACACCACGATTCTCGGCGCGGCCAAGATCACGGGACGGCTGAAGAACCGCATGACCGTGGGGTTCCTCGACGCGATCACCCGGCGCGAGGACGCCGACGTGATGGTGGAGGACGCGTCTGGGCGACGCTTCTTCTCGCGTGAAGCCGAGCCGATGAGCAACTATTTCGTCGGCCGTGTACGCCGTGACTACAAAGACGGGACATACCGCTTCGGCAGCATTCTCACGTCGGTAGACCGCTTCACTGACGACTCGCTGGCGCTCAACCGGTTGGCCGGCCATGCCCGTGGTCTGGGCTTCGACTGGGACATGAACTGGAAGAACCGCAGGTACACGTTCATGGGTCAGTACGCGCTGTCGGACGTGCGCGGGTCGGACGCGTCGATTCTTCGCCTGCAGCGCTCGAGCGCGCGCTACTTCCAGAAGCCCGACCGCGAGCACGGCGGCAACGGCCTTTTTTCCGACGCGCTGGACGCGGGTGCCGACAGGCTCAGCGGATACGGCGGCTATGCGCGGTTCGCCAAGGAGGGCGGAGAGTGGGTGTGGGAGTCCGCGGTGAACTATCGGAGCCCAGGCTTCGAGGTGAACGACATCGCGTTCCTCACCAGATCCGACTACTTCTGGCACAATCTCAACGTCGCGCGCTCGGTACAGAGACCGTCGAAGCTCTTCCGCAATTACTTTCTCGTCGCCGGCGGACAGCAGCAGTTCAACTACGACGGCGATCTCATCGAGCGCCAGATGCACGCCGGAATATTCGGGCAGTTTGCGAACTACTGGCCGGTGAACCTGTTCGTGATACGGCAGCCGGAGACGTACGAGGACAGGCTGACTCGAGGAGGGCCGACCGTCCGGCGCCGCGGCAGCACGACGTTTTTTGCTTTCCTCGGAACGGACGCGCGCAAGCCCATCTCGTTCTCGACGAACCCAAGGTACGGATTCAGCGAAGCCGGGACTGTCGGTTACAGCTACGACCTGCAGATGACGTACAAGCCGGCCGACAACGTACAGCTATCGCTGGGACCGTCGTACAATGTGAGCGGGAGCCCGTACCAGTTCGTCACCGCGGGGGCTGACCCGACGGCCACCGATTTCTACGGCACCCGGTATGTGTTCGCCGAGCTCCGACAAACCCAGCTGTCGATGAACACCCGCGTGAACGTGACGTTCACACCGCGGCTCACGTTCGAGGCGTTCATGCAGCCTCTTCTGGCGAGCGGCGACTACTTCGAGTTTCGGGAATTCGTGAAGCCGCGGCAGTCGGCGATGCGGAACTTCACGCCGGGCACCGAGATCGTCACCTCCACCACCGCCTCCGGAGCCACCCGTTATACGGTCGATGCCGATGGAGCGGGAACCGCGGCCCAGCCGATCTCGTTCGGCGAGCCGGATTTCAACTTCCGGTCGCTGCGGGGCAACGCCGTGCTGCGCTGGGAGTACCGGCCGGGCTCGACGCTGTTCTTCGTGTGGCAGCAGAACAGGGCATCGAGCGCGGCGGTCGGGGATTTCGATTTCTCCAGGGACAGAACGGCGCTGTTCGGAGCTCACCCCGACAACATCTTCCTGATCAAGGCGAGCTACTGGTTTGGGTTCTAGCCGTCGGGGATTCCCACGGGGGATCCAAGATGTGAGATACCAGAAATGAGAGAGCCAGATAGCCAGAGGGTTATCTGGCTTTCTCATTTCTGTCTTCTGGCATCTCACATCTTGGATTCTCCCGCACAATTCCAGTAGCCCGCCCCCCCGGCTAGCATTCCCGCCATGGCCGATTCACCCAAGGAAGACCGTCGGGACTCGCCGCGGGCGGAGCGCGAGTACAACCGCACCGTAGTCACCAGACTGCGCAGCTTCGGGCGCGAGCTCGGCCCCGGCCTCATCACCGGCGC
>DATLBG010000103.1:0-3731 GCA_035527035.1 Gemmatimonadaceae bacterium
GGATCGGTGGCGGCGGCGGAGAAGACGACGGGCGCGAGCAGAGCGAGGGTGCGCGCGTCGGCCACCTCCGCCCATCGGATGAGGTCGTCGGGCTCGTTGAGCTGGGTCGCGGTAAGGATGGCGCCCGTAAGGGTGGTCGCCGGCTCGCGTCCGTCGTGCGCGGCGGCGACGATGCCGAGCGCGCGTCTGCCGATCCAGGCTCCGCTGCCTTCGTCGCCGACGCGCGGTCCCCATCCTCCGCAGCGCGAGCGCTGGCCGGCCGGGCCGCGGCCGTGCGCAATGGAGCCGGTGCCCGCGATCAGAATGATTCCCGCGCCGCCGTCGAATGCGTCCTCGAGGGCGATCTCGGCGTCGGTCTCGATGACCACTTCATCGGCGACGTCCAGATCCTCCAGCGCCGCGGCGAGGTTCTCGCGCTCGTCCTTGCGCCCCACTCCAGCGACGCCGACGAGGAGCAGGGAAAGCGACTTGTCACCAGCTTCGACCTTCTCCAGCGCCGCTGCGACCGTGCTCGCTATCACGCGGGCGGATTCAGACGCATGGCCCGGCCTGACCGCCGACCCGCTGCCCTCCGCTTCGGCGACGACGGAGCCGTCGTCGGCGCGGGCTATGATGGCGTGCGTCTTCGAGCCGCCGCCGTCCACGCCGCAGACGAGCCGCGTCATGCCGCTTCCCGCGGCGCCGGCTCTCCGTGCGTGAACGACGACAGGATTCCCACAGTCATCGTCACAGTCGTGCCGATCAGCACGTACCACGGCCATGCGATCTTCGAGAACGACGCGAGCGTGCCGCCGATCCCCGGGAGGAGAGGCCCCAGCTGCTTGGAGAAGACGACGAAGGTCATGACAAGGATGCCGACAGCCATTCCGGTTATGGCGTCCCGCTGGATCGCGCGCCGCCAGAGGATACCAAGAAAGAATCCACCTAGCAGAGCGCCGTATGTAAATGAGGCAATCGATAATGCGACGATTACGACCGGCATGCCCTGCTCGCGATACAGCAGCGAGGCGGTGAGCAGCGCGACGCCCCACGCGAGCGAGAACAGCTTCGCCATGCGGAGCGTTGCCGGATCATCGGCGCGGCGCTTGGTGAGCGGCAGATAGATGTCGTGCGTCGTTGCCGCTCCGAGCGAATTGATCGAGCCCGACAGCGTGCTCATGGAAGCCGCGAGAATCGCGGCGATCACGAGCCCCGTCATCCCGGGCGGCATGTTCTCGACGATGAATGTCGGAAAGATCGCGTCCGGAGCGGGGAAGGTCCGGTTCTCGAAGAAGGCCCACAGCCCGATCCCGATCATCAGGAACAGCGCAAACTGAATCAGCACGGCGACGCCGCTGCCGATCAGCGCTTTGCGCGCATCCTTCAGCGTGGACGCGGCCAGTAGTCGCTGCACGATGAGCTGGTCGGCGCCGTGCGAGGCCATGGACAGGAATGCGCCCCCGATGAGACCCGCGAAGATCGTGTGCGGGCGGTCGAAGCCGGTGTAGAAGCTGAGCCCGCCGAGCTTTCCTTCCGCGCCCGCGCGCGACAGGATGGCGCTCCAGCCGCCGTCCACACCCTGGCCGATGAGATACATCGCGCCGATGCCGCCGAGGAGGTACACGGCCGTCTGCACCACGTCGGTCCAGACCACGGCGCGCATGCCGCCATGATACGTGTAAATGAGCGTGAGGACGCCGAGCACCAGAATCGACACCGGACGGGTGTAGCCGGCCGGGAGCGCGGGGCCGATGATGATCGCGATCGGGATCGCCGTGGCGAACACGCGAACCGAATCGCCGAACCCGCGGGTTACCATGAAGGTGACCGAGGCGAAGCGGCGCGTGTGCAGGCCGAACCGCCGCTCGAGCAATGCGTACGCCGTGACCAGCTCGCCGTGGTAGTAGCGCGGAAGCAGCGTGTACGCGACGACGATTCTGCCGAGCAGATAGCCCGTCGCGACCTGCAGAAAACCGAGGTTGCCCAGGTACGCGACGCCGGGGATGCTGATGAAGGTCAGCGCGCTGGTCTCCGTCGCCACGACGGAGAAAAGGATGGCCCACCACGGGATCCGCTGGCTCGCGATGAAGTAATCCTTCGCGTCCTTCTGGTCGCGGCCGAGGTAGATGCCGAGCCAGGTCGTGCCGGCGAGATACGCCACCAGCACCAAAAGATCGAGGGCGGTGAATGCGCTTCTCATTTCACCGCCCTCGAAGAGTGCACCGGTCGCGCAGCGTGCTTATGCGGAGAACGAGCTGCCGCAGCCGCAGCCGCCGGTGGCGTTGGGATTCTTGAACGTGAAGCCCGAGCCCTGCATGGACGACACGTAGTCGATGGTTATGCCGCTCAGGTACTGCGCGGAGAACGGGTCAACGAACACGCTGAAGCCGTCCTGCTCGAGGACGACGTCGTCTTCGGCGCTCTTGTCCTCGATCAGAAGACTGTACTTGAAGCCGCTGCAGCCGCCCGGCTGCACGGACACGCGGAGTCCGCCTTCCTGCGGACTGACGCCTTCGGTCTCTATGAAGCGCTTGACCTCGGTCGCCGCTACCGGCGTGATGACGAGCGCGATTTCTGGCTGGGACGAAACGGACATTTGGTTACCTCCTGGTCTTCCTATCAATCTAAAGCAAGCTATTGGCTATTGGCTATTGGCTCTTAGCCACTGCCGTCGGCCTACGGCGGGAGGCGGCTTTTGCCAACAGCCAATAGCCAACAGCCAATAGCCGCTTCTCAGGGTATTATCAGGAGCGCTTCCCACTCTCTGACCCGTATTGACGATGCGAGTTCCGCGTTGGAATGGCCTGCTTCTCCTGCTCCCGCTCCTCGCCGCGTGCACCGTCACGCACAAGGAGTTCGACCCCACCTATGAACTGTCGAGGGCGAAGGTCCAGCCCGGGCTCAGCGTCCTTCTGCAGGACAGCATCGGGCTGATCCGCGGGAAGCGCGTGGGAGTGATCGCTAATCAGACCTCGATCGACGAGAAGCGCCGCTCCATAGTCGATCTCCTCTCCGGCGACGCGCGCGCGCGGGCGGCGGGGGTAACGCTCGCGGCGATTTTCGCCCCCGAGCACGGCTTCCGTGGCACCGAGAACACGTCGAATCTCCCCGACTTCGTGGATGCGAAGACAGGTGTGCGGGTCTACTCCCTGTACCGCACCGCCACGTCGGCGCCGCCGGACAGCGTCGTTCCGCAGCTGGATGTGATCGTCTACGACCTGCAGGACGTCGGCACGCGCACCTGGACGTACGTCGGGGCGATGGTCTATGCGATGCGGTCGGCCGCCCGGCACGGCAAGCCGATCATCGTGCTGGACCGTCCGAATCCGCTGACCGGGTTCTACAGCGAGGGGCCAATGCTCGACCCGGCGCTCGCGAGCACCGATCCGGCGAATCCGCACAGCGCGTATGCGCTGCACCCGATGCCGCTGCGGCACGGGCTGACCATGGGCGAGATGGCTCTGTACTACAACAAGGAGCTGGCGATCGGCGCCGATCTCCATGTCGTGCCGATGAAGGGATGGAGCCGCGACGTGTGGTTCGACAGGACCGAGCTGCCCTGGGTCAAGCCATCGCCCGCTCTGGTGTCGCTGCACAGCACGCTGCTGTATCCCTCGCTGGTGGCGTTCGAGTCCACGCGGCTGTCCGTCGGGCGCGGGACCGACGCGCCTTTCCAGCGATTCGGGGCTCCGTGGCTGCGCGTGAAGGAGATCCTCGATCTGCTCGCGACCCGGCCGTTGCGCGGGGTCAAG
>DATLBG010000104.1:0-7802 GCA_035527035.1 Gemmatimonadaceae bacterium
CTCGACCGAGCGCGAGCTGTACGCGCGCTGGGAGGAAGCGGGCGTCTTCACCGCTGATGCCGCCCGCTCGAAGCGCGTCGGCGGGGATCGCGATCCGTTCACGATCGTAATCCCGCCGCCGAACGTGACCGCCGTGCTGCATATGGGGCACGGACTCGACGACACCGTTCAGGACGTCATCGTGCGCTGGCGGAGGATGGCGGGCGACGAAACGCTGTGGGTGCCCGGCACCGACCACGCCGGCATCGCCACGCAGAACGTCGTCGAGCGCGCGCTCGCCGCCGAAGGCAAGACGCGCTTCGACCTTGGCCGCGAAGCGTTCGTGAAGCGCACCGAGGCCTTCGTCGAGAAGACCGGCGGCACCATCCTGCAGCAGCTCCGCGCCATCGGCGCTTCCTGCGATTGGACCCGCACCGCGTACACGCTTTCGCCCGAGCTGTCGGTGGTCGTGCGCGAGGTGTTCGTAACGCTGTTCGAGCGCGGGCTCATCTACCGCGGCCATCGCGTCATCCACTGGTGCCCCCGCTGCCTCACGTCGCTCAGCGATGAAGAAGCGGAGCACGCGGAAGAAGAAGGAACGCTGCATTACGTGCGGTACGCGCTGGCCGAGCCTGTAAATGGAAGGCCGGCGCACATCACCGTCGCGACCACTCGTCCAGAGACCATCCTCGGCGACGTCGCCATCGCGGTGCACCCGGAGGACGAGCGCTACGCCTCGCTCGTCGGGCGCAACGTTCTCAATCCCCTGCTCGGCACGCCGCTGCCGGTGATCGCCGATTACGCCGTCGATCCCGAGTTCGGGACGGGCGCGCTCAAGATCACTCCTGCCCACGATCACAACGATTTCGAGATCGGGCTCCGGCAGAGCCTGTCCATGCCCTCGGTGATTCTCCCCGACGGAACGATCGGAGAAGACCAGAACGCGGAAGGGCGGATTCCGGCGGAGCTCCGCGGACTCGATCGCGTGGCGGCGCGCACGCGATCCGTCGAGATGCTCGAGAAGTCCGGCGCTCTCGAAAAGGTGAAGAAGCACAGCCACGCGATCCGTCATTGCTACCGCTGTGACACCGTCGTCGAGCCGCGACTCTCCGACCAGTGGTTCGTGAGCATGAAGCCGCTCGCCGAGCCGGCGCTGGCCGCCGTTCGCAATCGCGAGATAAGGATCCTGCCCGAGCGCTGGGAAGCCGTGTATGTGAACTGGCTCGAGGGAATCCGCGACTGGAACATCTCCAGGCAGCTCTGGTGGGGCCACCGGATTCCGGTCTGGTATTGCGATCGCTGCCCCGATCCGATTGTCAGCCGCACCACGCCGGAGAAATGTCCGACGTGCGGTGGCGCCGTCACGCAGGACGAGGACGTGCTCGACACCTGGTTCTCGTCCTGGCTCTGGCCGTTCTCCACGCTCGGCTGGCCGGACAAGAACGCCATGGATCTGCGCGCGTTCTACCCGACCGATGTGCTCGTCTCGGCGCCCGACATTCTGTTTTTCTGGATCGCGCGCATGGTGATGGCCGGCTACGAGTTCGTGGGCGCTTCCCCGTTTCACACCATCTATCTCCACGGCCTCGCCCGCGACACGCAGCACCGCAAGATGTCCAAGATGCTCGGCAACGGCATCGACCCGCTCGACGTCGTGGATCGCTTCGGCGCCGACGCGCTGCGCTACACGGTGATCTCCGGGCTCGGCATGGGCGCCGACATCATCATGGACCCGTCCGATCTCGAGAAGACGTTCGGCGTCGGCCGCAACTTCGCCACCAAGCTCTGGAACATCGGGCGGTTCCTTCTCAGCAACATCGGCGAAGAGAGCGTCGTCCCCCTCTCCGACATCCCGGACGCGCGGCTCACGCTCGCGGATCGCTGGATTCTCGGGAGACTCGACGTCGCCATCGACGAGTGCGACGCGGCGCTCGGCCCGCCGCGCCCGACCGGCGCGGCGTGGTCCGAAGCAGAGCTCCGCGCCGGCCTCCGACTCAGCGAGTACGCCGAGACCGCGCGACGGTTCGTGTGGAACGAGCTGGCGGACTGGTATGTGGAGACGACGAAGTCGCGACTCGCCGAGCCGGGCGAGGACCGCGAGGTCGCGCGCGCGGTGCTCGTGCACGTGTTCGACGACGCGCTGCGGCTGCTGCATCCCATCGTGCCTTTCATCACGGAGGCGCTCTGGCAGCGGCTGCCGGGAATCGAAACGCGCGCATCGAAATTTCTGGCGTCGTCGAAGTGGCCACGCCGCGGCGGCCGGCGGCACGCGGAAGATTTCGAGAAAGTTCGCGACGCCGTGGTCGCGCTGCGGCAGATCCGTGCCGACTACAACATTCCCCCGGCGAAGATCCTCGCCGCGACGATCGTCGCGCGCGCGGACGGAGCGGTATACCAGGGCGAGGTGGGTCTCATCGGCCGGCTCGCACGCGCCGAGGTCTCCGTCTCCGCGACTGCGCCGGAAGGAGCGGCGGCGCACGTCGTCCTCCGGGGCGGCGCCGAGCTCGTCGCGCCGTTGGCGGGAATCGTGGATGTAGAGAAGGAATGTCGCAAGCTGAAGACCGAGCTCGACCAGCTGGAGAAGCAGCTCGCGCAGCTGGGCTCCCGGCTTGCGAGCGAGAGCTTCACGGCGCGCGCGCCCGCGCACGTCGTGGAAGCCGAGCGAGCCAAGGAGAAAGAGTGGCTGTCGCGCCGCGAGATGCTCTCGACAAAAGTGGAGTCTCTATGCGGTTGATTCACTGGTTGGTCGCTGCGTCGCTGCTGGCGGGGTGCGCATCGCCCGGAATGCCGCCGGGGGGACCGCCGGACGTCGAAGCCCCGCGGCTCATTGGGATCGCGCCGGACAGCGGACGAGTATCCGTCTCGCCCCGCAGCGTGATCTTTCGATTCGACGAAGTCGTGAGCGAGACTCCGCCCGGCGCGACTTCGCTCTCCGGCCTGTTCGTCATATCGCCCCAGCACGGCACGCCGGTCGTGGACTGGGAGCGCGAGGAAATCGCGGTCCGGCCGCGGCGCGGGTGGAGACCGAATACCGTCTATAGCATAACCATGCTCCCCGGCCTCGCCGATCTGCGCGGCAACGTCAGGAAGGAGGGCGCGGCGACGTTGTTTTCCACCGGTCCGGCAATTCCCGCGACGTCCATCGCGGGCGTGCTGATCGACTGGGCAGCCGGCAGGCCTGTGTCCGCGGGTCTCGTGCAGGCCATCGCGCCCGACAGCACGATTTACATCGGGTACTCCGACAGCGCCGGCGCGTTTGCGCTCCGCCACCTCCCGCCTGGCCCGTACACGCTCAAGGGAGTAGTTGACGGCAATCGCAATCGCGCGCTAGACCCGCGCGAGTCATGGGACAGCGTGATGGTCAATCTCGCCGACACGACGCGCGTCGAGCTGTTCGCGTTCGCGCACGATTCGATCGGGCCACGGATCCAGGAAGTCGGCGTCGAGGACTCGGTCACGCTGCGCGTTCAGTTCGACGTGCCCGTGGACGCGCGCACGCCGCTCGATCCCGGGTGGATCCAGGTTTTGAGCTCCGACTCGATTCCACAGGCGGTCGCCGGTGTGCTGCTGCGCGAGTCAGCGCCGCGCGACAGCGCCGCGGCGCGGCCTCAGGGACCGGTTACAATGACCCGCGCGATTCCGTACCGGGAAGTGTTGGTCACGATGGCTGCGCGGCTGCGGCCGGGCGCGACTTACACGGTTGTCGCCAACGGATTTCCAGGACTGCTCGGCAGGGTCGTGCAATCCAGACGCACGATCACGATCCCCGCGCCGCCCCCGCCTCCACCGACGCCTCCGTGAGCCGCCGATGACGAACGGGGCGGGCGAACGGCGCGATCTTCCGGGAGTGGGAACGTTGCTGGAATCGCCCGAGCTCGCGCACATGCTGGCCGCCGCCCCGCGACAGGCGGTCACGAACGCGGTGCGCGCGGCGATCGCGCGCGTGAGAACTGGCTCGGAGCCTCAGCCCGTTGGCGCCGCGGGTTGGAGCGACCTGGTGATCTCGGAGCTGGGCTCGATTACGAGGCCGTCGCTGCGTCCGGTCATAAACGCGACGGGCGTGGTGCTGCACACGAACCTGGGCCGGGCGCCGCTCGCGGCCGCCGCGATTCGCGCGGTCCAGGAGACCGCGGCGGGATTCTGCAACCTCGAGTACGACCTGGAAACGGGCGAGCGTGGCTCGCGCTACGCGCACTGCGTCTCCCTGCTGCGCGAGCTCACCGGGTGCGAAGACGCGCTCATCGTCAACAACTGCGCGGCAGCGCTGATCCTGGCGGTAGACACCTTCGCGCGGGACCGTGGCGTCGTCATCTCGCGCGGGGAGCTCGTCGAGATTGGCGGCAGCTTTCGGATTCCGGACATCCTGCGCCGCGGCGGCGCGCGGCTCGTCGAAGTCGGCACGACCAACCGCACTCACCTCGCGGATTACGAGAGCGCGATCACGACCGAAACCGGCGCAATCCTCAAGGTGCATCGCAGCAACTTCTCGATCTCGGGGTTCACGGCCGAAGTATCCTCGGACCAGCTCGCCGCGCTCGGGAAAGAGCGCGGCATTCCGGTCGTTCACGACCTCGGGAGCGGACTGCTGATCGCCCTCGACGACATCGGCCTGCGCGGCGAGCCGACCGCCGCGGAGGCGCTGCGCAGCGGCAGCGACATAGTCGTATTCAGCGGCGACAAGATGCTCGGCGGTCCGCAGGCGGGAATCGTGCTCGGCAAAGCCGGCGCCATTAACGCGATGCGAAGCAACCCTCTCGCGCGCGCGTTGCGGGTGGACAAGCTCACGATCTCGGCGCTCGGCGCCACTCTTTCCCTTTACCGCGATCCCAACGAAGCGCGCCGGGAGATTCCGGTCCTGGCCATGCTATCAGCCCCTGCGGAGAGTTTGCGTGACCGCGCGGCGAAGGTCGCTGCCGCACTGGAGGCACGGGGCGTGGCGTGTGAAGTTGTGGCGTCGGAGTCACCAGTGGGCGGAGGCGCGTTCCCGTCGGCGGTGCTTCAATCGTCCGCCGTCGCCCTGCGCGAGAACGCGGAGATCGCCGATGAGCGGCTTCGCGGCTCCGCGCCGGCGGTAGTCGGACGGGCAAAGGATGGGCGGCTCCTGCTGGACCTGCGCTCCGTGCTCCCGCACGAAGATGAATTGCTCGTGCTCACGGTAGGCGCCGCGCTCGCATAGTGGAACATCCCGCCCTCGTTTTTCTCGATAGGGATGGGACGATCATCGAGGATGCGCACTTCATCTCGCGCCCGGAGGATGTGAGAGTGCTCCCGGGCGCCGCTGGAGCCATCGCGCGGCTCAACGCGGCTGGAATTCCGGTAGTCGTCGTCACGAATCAGTCGGGAATCGGGCGGGGGTACTTCGGGATCGCTGAATACGAGCAAGTCGCGGAGCGCATCGCCGGCGAGCTGGAAAAAGCGGGCGCGCGCATCGACGCGGTGTACTACTGCCCGCACGCGCCGAGCGATTCTGACCCGTGCCCATGCCGGAAGCCGGGCACAGCGCTGTTCGACGCCGCGCTCGCGAAGTTCGGCATCCCGGGGAGCCGCGCGGCGTTCGTCGGAGACAGGGTCCGCGACGTTAGCCCCGCTCTTCCCTTTGGAGGGGCCGGTTATCTAATAGTGTCCGACCAGACGACGCCAGAGGACGTGGAGTGGGCCGGGCGCGAGGCGATCACCGTGAATTCGCTCGGCGAGGCGGTCGATCGCATGCTCGGTCTTACAGACGCGGCCGCGCGGCGATAGAATCGCGGATGCGCTCGCGCGTGGCGGTGCTCGCTTCCGGTCGCGGCTCGAACCTCGAGGCGATTCTCGCCTTTGCTGACCGGCTCGGGGACATCGCGAACTACGAGGTGTCGCTGGTGGCATCGAACCGCGCCGACGCGCCCGCCCTGGAGAGAGCGCGCTCCCGCGGGATCGCCGCAAGCCACATATCCAACCCCTCCGATGGAGCCGCGGTGCTCGAGATGCTGGACACCAACTCGATCGACATCGTGGCCCTCGCCGGGTATCTCAAGCTGCTCCCCGCGGAGGTGACGCGCTTGTACAAGGACAGGATCATCAACGTGCACCCGGCGCCGTTGCCGCGGTTCGGCGGCGCCGGGATGTACGGCCTGAAGGTGCACGACGCGGTGATCGCCGCGGGGTTGAAGGAAACCGAGGTGACGGTGCACTTCGTGGACGCCGAGTACGACAGCGGTGACGTGATCGCGCGCTGGCCCGTTCCGATTCACGAGGGAGACACCTGCGAGCTGCTCGCCGAGCGGGTGCTGAAGGTGGAGCACGCGCTGTTTCCGCGAGTGCTGGACATGGTTGCGTGCCTCGCGCCGGCGCGGCTCGCCACCGGTACGCCCTGATGCCGCGCGCGCTGCTGTCGGTTTCGGACAAGAGCGGGCTCGTGGAGTTCGCGACCGGGCTGAGCGAGCTGGGCTGGGAGCTGATCTCCACGGGAGGAACGGCCAAAGCGCTGCGCGGCGCCGGCCTCGCGGTGCGCGACGTGTCGGAGGTGACCGGCTTCCCCGAGATGCTCGACGGCCGGGTGAAGACGCTGCATCCGGCGGTGCACGGCGGCCTGCTCGCTCGCCGCGATCTGCCTGCGCACATGTCCGCGATCGAGGGCGCCGGCATCACGCCGATCGATCTCGTCGTGGTGAACCTGTATCCGTTCGCGGAAACGATTCGAAGGCCCGGCGTGACCCCCGAGGAAGCCATCGAGCAGATCGACATAGGCGGGCCGTCGATGCTCCGGTCGGCGGCCAAGAACTTCGCGGCCGTCACTGTAATCGTGGATCCGGCGGATTACGAGCGGGTGCTCGCCGGTCTCAAGGACAAGCACGACGATCCGGAGCTGCGGCGCGATCTCGCGGAGAAGGTGTTCGCGCACACCGCGGCGTACGACGGCGGAATCGCGAGCTGGTTCGCGAATAACCGCGGCGAGACGTTTCCGGAGCAGCTGTGCACTACGCTCGAGCGCAAGCAAACGCTCCGTTACGGTGAGAACCCGGGCCAGCTCGCAGCGTTCTATGTGGAGAAAGGCGCGCGCGGCTTGTCGGAGCTGGTGCAGAGGGGTGGCAAGGAGCTGTCGTTCAACAACCTGCTCGATCTCGAGGGTGCGCTGTTCGCGACCGACGCGTTCGGCGAAGCGGTGTGCTGCGCGATCGTAAAGCATACCACGCCGTGCGGGATAGCGACGGGCGCGACCGCGCTCGAGGCGTACAGGAAGGCGCTCGCGTGCGATCCCGTCTCGGCATTCGGCTCCGCGATCTCGTTCACGGTGGAAGTGGACGACGAAGCAGCGGACGCGGTGGCGAGCCTGTTCGTCGAGTGCGTGGTCGCGCCCGGGTTCACGGAGGGCGCGCTGGAAGCGCTGGGCCGCAAGAAGAACCTCCGCGTGCTGGAGGGCCGGGCGCAGTGGGAGCGGACGGCGCTGGATTACAAGCGCGTTCGTGGGGGCATGCTCGTGCAACAGCGCGCCGCGCCGGCTGGCGACGAGAACCAGTGGAACGTCGTGACCTCGCGGGCACCGGGCGAGGAAGAGCGTCGCGACATGCTGTTCGCCTGGCGCGCCGTCGGATCCGTCAAGTCCAACGCCATCGTGCTCGCGCGCGAGGGCGCAACCATCGGGATAGGCGCGGGGCAGATGTCGCGGGTGGACGCGGCGTTCATGGCCGTGCACAAGGCGAAGACGGTCGGCCACGAGACTGCCGGCTCCGTGCTCGGCTCCGACGCGTTCTTTCCTTTCCGGGACGGGATCGATCAGGCGGCGGAAGCGGGCGTGCGCGCGATCATCCAGCCCGGCGGGTCCGTGCGCGACGAGGAAGTCATCG
>DATLBG010000105.1:0-11665 GCA_035527035.1 Gemmatimonadaceae bacterium
CGGCCCCTCGATCTCCCCGCCCGCCTCCTGCCACGCCCTCCATCCCCCGGCCATCGACTTCACGTTCCTGTATCCCATCTCCTGAAGCGATTTCGCCGCCAGCGCCGAGCGATAACCACCGCCACAGTACAAAATGATCTCGGCATCCGGGTCGGGGATCGCCTTCTCTATGTCGCGCTCGATGACGCCCTTTCCCATGTGCACCGCGCCGCGCGCGTGCCCCGCCTCCCACTCCAGATCCTCGCGCACGTCGACTAGTGTCGCACCGGCCTCCGTCCTTCGCCGCGCCTCCGCCACTTCGACTTCCTGAACAGCGGCGCGCGCGGCTTCGGCCAGCTTGAGGAAGCCCGGCGAATGGTCGACACCAGCCATCGTCAGGACGCGCGCACGTAGGTGAAGCCCCTCTCCTGCGCTCGATTGATCGCGACTACCAGGCCGGGCACGACGATGGCACCTGGAATCACCGACGACCTGAGGTCGTTATACACGTCCGCTTGCGGGAGCGACAGCGAACCGGCCAGGGAATTCGATAGGCGCGTCAGCGCGATATTGCACACGAGAAGAACGATCCCGCGTCTCATCGCCGTATCGATCGAGATGGGGCCCCCGACGGCAAACACATTTCGCCTCGCCGCGACCTTGGTATCCGGATCGTTGACGTTGATCACCTTGCCGAGCTCGTACTTGTCCCACGCGGCGTTGCTCAGGCCGATCGGAAGCGCCGTGCCGTGAACGCCAATGACAGCGGATACGTGGGTGGGAGCGGTCGCGTACGCAGCTCCATACACATCGAGAAAGTTGGTCGCCATGAGCATCGCGGCTCCGTCGCCATGTCCGGTCGAATGAAAGAACTGGCGGTGACGCCCCCGGGCGCGCTGCATCCAGGCGTCATGATCGGGACCGGGCCCCGTGGCCGCTCCCGCTCGGTCTGGAAGAGCGAAGCCTGCGAACGCGGCGGCCGCGCCTGAGAGCTGCGCCAGAAAACGCCGGCGAGCAGAGGGATGGGACAGGGAATCCGTCATGTGTCGCTCCGGGAGATGGGTCATGCGTGAAAGCTACGCCACGGCAGCCGGTTACGGCTTACGTGCCGCCGCGGCGCTGGTAGGATAGGCCACGTCCGGCGGCGGATCGCCGCGCGGCCAGTCTTTCTCCTTTCCAGGGAAATCCGGCCGCGGCCTCGAATTGATGTACGTCGCCACGTCGAAAGCCTGCTGTTCCGTCAGCGTCCCGGGCCGGTCAAACGGCATTGCCACTCTAATGAAGGCCGCGGCCGTTCTCACCCGCGACATACCGGCGCCGATGTTGTACGAGCCGTTGCCCCACACCGGCGGCGCCACGCCGCCTTCCCCGCTCTGCCCATGACAGCGCGCGCACGATTGCGCGAAAACCGCCGCGCCGCGAACGGTGTCGCCGGGCACCGGCTTGAGCGGCGGCAGCCCCTGACCCGGAACTTTCGCGCCCCCGGGAACACCGAGCGAGAGGAAAGCGAGATAGGCGATGATGTCGCGCATTTCCCGGCTTTGCTCCGGCAGCGCCCTCCCATTCATGCTGCGCTCGAAGCAGTCGTTGATTCGATCCTGCACTACCTGGATCGCGCCGGCCCTCGCGCGGTACTGCGGAAACTGCCCGTACACCCCGATCCACGGCATGACGTTCGCGCGGGTGCCGTTGTCGAAGTGGCAGCTCACGCAGCGCAGCTGGTTTCCAACGTGCCCGGGAAGGCTGTCCCGCGTCGCGGCGAGGATTCCACGGCCGCGGCGAATGGAGACGCCGAGCGGGCCTTCGGGGATCAACGAGTCGTGCGGCGCCGCCGATGACGCGGCGGGCGCGGACGAGTCGACCGGCGCATCGCCTGCGCGATCGCAGGCAACGCAGCCAGCCAATAGAAACCCAGCGGCAAGCCGAGCGAGAATCATGCAGCTCCAATGTCGCGAAACGATGCAGGTGCCATCGCGGATATTATTCCTGGTCGGCGCGGACCGCGCCAGGCGCACAATGATGCAGCGCGAGTCCGCGTTTTTCCAATAGCGAGGCAGCATGACGGCCATTGACGACATTCCGGAGCTCGCGGGGATCTGCACGTACCAGGATGCGGCGGCGATCGGCTACTCCGTGGACGAGAGCGTCCGCCGGCTGCTCAGGCTCCAGTGGGCGGAAGTCAGCATCGCGCGCTCGCTCGTCTCGCATCTGCCCGCGACGCCCGAGTGGGAAGTGAAATGCGGCTTCGCGCTGCACCAATGGGAGTGCATCACCCGCGCGGACGCATTGCGCGCCCGCATCGCGGAGATGCGAAGCCCGGTCCCCCCATTGGACGCTGCCCCTGACGAGTCGCTGGCGGCGTTCTTCGATGAGCTTCCGCGAAGCGATAGCACGGTCGAGCTCGTAGCCGGCATATACGGCGTCGCCCTGCCCGCGCTCTGGGCGGCGTATCGCTCGCACCTCGAGGAGACCAACCACCTCGTGGATCACCCCACGGTCCGTCTTCTTCGTTCGGCAATCCCGGAGACGGAGAGCGCCATCGCGTGGGGCGACCGCTGCCTCGCCGCGCTCGTGCGCGACGACCCGAAAGCCGGAGCTCTCGTCGAGCGCTGGCGCGAGCACCTCGTCGCGTACCTGCTCGGCGCGCGGGGCATCGCGGGAGCGAGTGAGCCGCCGGACGGGAAACCGGAGCTTCCACCTCCGCGCGCGAGCGGGACATTCTCGCCTGACATGCATCCCCGCCGCGACGCGCGCTTTAAAGGCGCCTACAACTTCAACTTCCCGCCGCACGTCGTGTACAACGCCGGCGGCGTGCCGGACGACGAGCGGAACCTCGCGCTGCTGTGCAAGCGAACGCTCGAGATGGACGTGCCGGAGATGATGGCGTCGTTCATGACGGAGCGCGCAGATCAACCGTGGGAGTTCTATCTCGATTACTCGCGCCAGCTTTGGGACGAAGCGCGCCACGCCATGATGGGAACGGTCGCCCTGCAAGCGAAGGGCGTCGACTGGAGGAGCATCCCCCTCAACGTCGGCTTTTCGCTGCGGCTCAACCTGCATGCGACTCCGCTCGAGCGGCAAATGATTCTTTTCGGCATCGAGCAGTCGCTCATGCCCGCGGAAACAGGCAAGCGATCCGAGTACGAGACCGCCCTCGCTTCGGGCGACGCGCTATCCGCGCACTTCCACGATTACGATTGGGCCGACGAGGTGCTGCACGCGCGCATCGGCCGCCGCGCGATGAAGCGTGAGGGAATCTCCCGCGAGGAAGCGGTCGAAGCGGCGCAGCGCATACACGACCGGACCTGGGCGGCGCTGGAGGCGTACCGCGACCGTGATCCGCAGGCCGACTGGTGGCCTGCGTTCGTGCGTCACGTGCTCGGCCGCGACAGCGCGGTGAGCGGGATGATGCCCGGCGACCCGAAGGTGCTCAGCGAGTAGCCGGGATCACGCCGCCGCGCGCCGCTCTTCCTCCTGGCGCGCGATGTCCGCCGGCGGATCGGGCTCGTTTCTGAACGAGCGCGCGATCCACGAGAACGCGAGACCCGCGATGAGGAGCAGAATCAGGCCGCTGCCGAACTCCAGGAACACCAGCTTGCCGATTCCGAACAGCGATGCATAAACCGCGATCACGCCCGCGAGCCAGTTGCTCCACGCGAGGGCGCCGCCCGGAATCTTCTCGCGGCCGAAGCCGAGCCGGCTGGAGACGGTGGCCCACCCCGGTCCGCCCGGCCTGACCCGGCGGTAGAACGCGTCCAGCGTCGCGTCGGACTCGGGCTTCGTGGCGAACGTCACTGCGAGCCACACGACGGTGCTGACCGCCACCGTCGTCAGCATCACCCATGCATCGCCGTTCGGATCCTCGGCCGCGAAGCGCGGCCGTATGTACGCGAACGCGAGCAGCGACACGATGAACGACGTGATCATCGCGCTGATCTCCGACCATGCGTTGATCCGCCACCAGTACCAGCGCAGGATCAGCACGAGTCCGGTGCCGGCGCCAAGCGCGAGGAGAAACTTCCACGCACCCTCGATGGTCTCGAGCTGCCAGGTGACGATCAGCGACGCCGCGAACAGGAAGATCGTGGCGAGCCGGCCCGCGTTCACGTAGTGCTTCTCCGTCCTGCCCGGCCTGAGAAATCTCTTGTAGAAGTCGTTGATCAGGTACGACGCGCCCCAGTTGAGCTGTGTGGCCACAGTGGACATGTACGCGGCCGCGAAACCGGCGAGCATTAGCCCTTTCCACGGGGACGGCAGGTGGTCCATGAACGCGTGCACATATCCGTGCTCGCGGTTCTCGAGATTCGGATACAGGATGACCGTCGCGAGCCCGGTGAGGATCCACGGCCATGGACGGATCGCGTAGTGCGCGACCTGGAAGAAGAGCGTGGCAAGCACTCCGTCGCGCTCGGTCTTCGCCGAAAAGATTCGCTGCGCGATGTAACCGCCGCCGCCGGGCTCGGCGCCCGGGTACCATGCCGCCCACCACTGTACTGACAGAAAAACCGTGAGCGCGAGCAGCGGCATCCAGGTGTACGCGGTGATGCCGCCATCGCCCATCCGCACCGGTAACACCGACAACGCTGCCGTCTCGCTGCCGAAGTGCGCGGCGACGCCCGTGCGCAGCGCGGCGATTCCTCCCACCGCATCCACCGCGAACCAAGCGAGAATGATGACCGCGGTCATCATGATGATGAACTGGAAGAAATCGGTCCACAGCACCGCCCACAGCCCGGCGGCTACCGCGTAGGCGACCGTGATCGCGAAGCAGATCCCCACCGCGAGCCACGGCGAGATTCCGAGAGAGATGGACAGGATCGTCACCATCGCCTTGGTGACCCATCCGAGGATGATGAGGTTGATCGGGATCGCGAGGTACAGAGCGCGGAATCCGCGCAGGAACGACGCCTGCTTCCCGCCGTACCGCACCTCGGCGAGCTCGGCGTCGGTGAGAACCCCGGCGCGGCGCCAGAGCCGAGCGAAGAAGAACACGGTGAGGATGCCGCTCATCACCATGTTCCACCACAGCCAGTTCCCCGCGACGCCGCGCGACGCCACGAGCCCCGTCACGACGAGCGGGGTGTCCGCGGCAAAGGTCGTCGCGACCATGGATACCCCGGCGAGCCACCACGGCACGTTGCCGCCGGCGGTGAAATACTCGCTCATGCTCGAGCCGCCGCGCTTCGTGAAATAGAAGCCGATTGCGACGGTAAGCGCGAAATACGCGGCGACGATCAGCCAGTCGAGGACGGAGAAGCCCATATTATCCGGGTTGGTTTCCGTTCAACCTACGGCTGGCCTCCTCGTACGGCCAGAAGGAGACGCATGGCGTACCGCCGCACCCTGTTCGACCGGCTGGGACCCGAAGCGTCCGATTATCTCGGGGCGTTCCGCGGCGCGTTTATCGCCGCCGGGCTTTTCGGGAGCTACGGTGGGTCGCGTTACGCGAGCGAGCACGGCTTCAACCCCATCCTCGGCGGCGTTCTCGGATTCCTCATAGTTGGAGTCCTCGCCTGGCTCGGAATCATGGCGGTGAGTCGCGCCGCGGGCGGCGGATTCAGCGCCTTCATCCAGCCGCAGGGGACATACGAGGAGACTTTCTCCTACGAAGACTCCCTGCTGGCGCGCGGCGACTACGGGGAGGCGATCGCCGCCTTCGAGCGCCATGTGGCGGAGGGCACCGGCGGCGTTCCGGTGATCGTGCGCGCAGCCGATCTACAGGTGAAGCACGGCGACGCGAGGCGCGGCGCGGAGCTGTACCGCCTAGCGCAGCAGAAGCCCGGCGTCGCGCCCGAGAGCCACATGTACGTGACCAACAGGCTCATCGATCTTTATACCGGCGCTCTTTCCAATCCTGACGCGGCCATCTCGGAGCTGCGGCGGCTCATTGCGACCCATCCATCATCGGATGCGGCAAAGCACGCCCGCACCGCCCTGGTCAACCTGAAGCGCCAGATTCGCTCCGAATCCCCGGAATGATGGCGGCGGCCGTGGAGTAGCTTTCACCGCGTGACGGCCAACGACCACACCCCCGACTCCTTGTCGCAAAAGCTCGCGGAATCGCTCGGCAACACATACGAGCTGAAGCGCGAGCTGGGCGGCGGCGGAATGTCGCGCGTTTTTCTGGCGCACGACCGCTCGCTCGGAAGAGACGTCGTGGTGAAGCTCCTGCTGCCGGAGCTGGCCGCGGGCGTGTCCATCGAGCGCTTCCGGCGCGAGATCGCGATCGCCGCCCGCCTGCAGCATCCGAACATTGTCACCGTTCTCTCGGCCGGCGAGGTCGGGGGCCTTCCGTACTTCACGATGCCGTTCGTCCGCGGCGAATCGCTGCGTACCCTGCTCGAGCGGGGCGAGAGGATCGAGATCCGCCGCGCCATCCGGATCCTGCGCGATGTCGGGTGCGCGCTCGCTCGCGCGCACGAGGAAGGCGTGGTGCATCGCGACATCAAGCCCGCGAACATCCTGCTTTCGGGGGGCGCGGCGATGGTCACGGATTTCGGCGTGGCCAAGGCACTGTCATCGTCACGGGACTCCGATGAGGACCGTGACTCGACATTGACAGTAACGGGCACGTCGCTGGGGACGCCGGACTACATCTCTCCCGAGCAGGCAACGGCCGACCCGTCGATCAACCACCGGTCCGACATCTACTCCTACGGTGTTACTGCCTACCATGTGCTCGCCGGACATACGCCGTTTCCCCGGACGTCGCACCGAGAGGCGATCACCGCGCACCTCACCCAGACTCCGCCCGCCCTGTCCGGCGCGCGCCCGGACGCCCCGCCCGCGCTTTGTGCGCTGGTGATGCGGTGCATGGAGAAGGACCCCGCTGCCCGCCCGCAGACGGCGGAGCAAATCGTGGACGAGCTCGACCGTCTTTCGGGCGACTCACCCGCGAAGGCCGCATCCATGGCACGTGCGCCTTCGTGGCTTACACGCGCCGTCATCGGACTGCTGATCGTCATCTCGCTCGGCCTCGCGCTGCTCAACTACAGCTCGCGGCCAGGTGGATCGACCGCCGACGCGGGCGCGACGACGCAGACCGGCACCGACGTGGAGGCGGCGCGGGAAGCGTTCGACCGCGGGCTCGACTATTACCGGCGCTCGCGGCAGGACAGCGCGAACGCGCCCTTCCTTGTCCCGGCAATCGAAGCGTTCGAGGAAGCTGTGAGGCTCGACCCGGGCTACGCACAGGCTTTCGCGAAGCTCGCCGAGGCGCGGTTCTGGTGGGCGACGCTGGACGAGTCGGACGAGTCGCGAATTGCGGCATTCAACCAGGCGTTGGACAGCGCGGTCGCCCTCGACCCCACTCTACCGGAGGTCAGGGCGGCTCAGGCCCTGCGGCTGGACCACTAGCTCTATCGGCGCTGGCTGACGCCCCTGCGGAGTCGTACGCTTTATGCAGGTCAGGCTCCAGTCTCATTCAGGCAGGTGGTCATGCAAGCGCATCGCCTCACCGCACCTGTTCTCGCTTTCGCGTCCCTGCACATCGCGCTCTCCATCCCTGCGAGCGCTCAAAGCCCCGGAACGACCCGATCGAATGATCGCGCCGAGGCAATGGCGTCGGCCGCTACACCCATTAGATGGGAAGCGAGCCTGAGACCCACGCTGCAGCGAAGCGGCAGACTCGCCGCTACGGCCAGAAACAAGACTACCGGCACTGTGTTCATGTCGCAGGCCGGCCAGGACCGCGTCCGCGTACGCCTCACGGTCGCCACCTCATATCACGACGGATCCGACCTCAAATGGGCCATCGTACCCGGGCGGTGCGGAAGCAACATGATGCCGATCGCTCCGGTGGAGCAGTTTCCGACCATCGAGGTGAGCGCCAACGGGCGCGGCGAAATGGACCGGGTGCTACCTGTCACCCTGCCCGCTAGCGGGCAGTATCACGTGAATGTGTATCGCGGGGGGTTCGGGTATCTCGAGAACGTGCTCACCTGTGGGAATTTGAGCCGAAGCAATTGATAAACTGCAACTGAGAACGGAATAGCTAATAGCTGCAAGCTGGTTAGCTGCAAGCGCTTCAGCTGCAGACGATTTTGACCTGTCACTGCATTTCGCCTGCTTACCGCACAGTAAGGTCAACATCGTTCGCAGCTAAGCGGCTTGCAGCTTCTTTCAGCGTGCAGCTATTAGCTATTCCGTTCTCAGTTGCAGTTCCCGAAGCGGCCCCCACACCGCTATCTGACAATCATGATGTGCGCCCACGGCTTCCCCGGATACATCAGCCACGGCGTTCCGCGCATCGCGTCGGTCGAGATTCCGGTGGTCCGCGTCGTTGCGCCCGGCATGTAGACCACGTCGAGATACGACGGGCTCTTTATGGTCGCCGCCGCTACATCGACGCTGTCGTCCGCCGCGAAGATCTGATACAGCACCGCGTTCGCGGGCATCCTGATCCGGCCGGCGCGGATGTCGCGGAGCCGCAGGCTGTCGGTCAGCTCTCGCTTGTTGGGCCCGTGCTGCGTTCGTATCTCACGGCCGCGGCGCATGAACGGCTCCAGTGATTCGTGATAGCACGACGCGTGAAAGCGCGCCTCGCGCGGATCGTCGGCCAGGCAGATGATGCCGTTGTCGCCAAGACGGAGCCGCACGAGCTGGCCGTCGGGCCGGTAACCCATGACGGTGGCTGCTTCGCGGAACCCGGCCGGCGCCGGCAGCACTGCCAGCGCGATCTGGCGGGCGGGCGGAAGGACTTCGCGGGCCTGCGCTTCTGCGCTGAGTGGAATCGCGGCGAGCGCGATGGCGGTAACGATTGACCTCATGTGGCTCATCTCCCCTTGTGGCGTGATGCAACGAGGAGCCCAAGGTACCGGTCTTCCGCCGGACAGGCCAGCCCGCCGTCCTCGCGCGGACGAAATCAGCCCGAGGAGCGTTCCAGAGAGCGCACCACGCTCCGCGCGTGCCCGGCGTGCCGGGCATGGAATTGCGGATTCAGCCGCAGCGCTTCGCGCATGTACGCCCGCGCGCGCAACATGTCGCCTGAAGCATGGGCGATCACGCCGGCATGATACCAGACCCCCGCATCCGAAGTGCTCGACCGCAGCGCTTTCGCGATCGCCGCGCGCGCCTCCGGAATCCGGTTCGCCCTGTAGTACGCCCAGGCCAGCAGGTCGTAACCCTGCACGTCGCCCCGCTCGCGCGATTCCCGCTCCAGAAGCGGAGTGAGCTCGCCGCCGGCAATCCCCCAGTCCATGCGGTACGCATGCCACGCGCGCTCAAAAGAGCCGCCATCCGCGCCGATGGCTTCGGCGACTTCCGCCTCGATCGCAACGGCTTTCGGCTCATCGCCTGATTCGCGAAGCGCATTCGCCAATGTGAGCAGCGTTTCCGGGGTGCGGCTCGCCGCCACCGCCGTACGCGCGTGTCGCGCCGCCGACTTTGGCTTACCGAGCGCCATGTCGAGCTCGGCGAGTCCTTTGTGCGCGCGGTAATCGCCAGGATTGACCGCAAGCGCGCGGTCGAATGACGCGCGGGCACGGCGCGGACTGCCGTGTCGGCGATAGTGGTCGCCAAGACGAAAATGAAACCACGCCAGCTGCTCGCGCGGCAGCTCGCGCCGCTGGTCCGCCTGCGCCGCGAGCTCCTGGAGAATGCGGCGGGCCGATTCCGAATGTCCATTTACCTCCTCCCAGCGAGCCAGCCGCGGCCCGATGGAGAGGTGCGTGGCATACCGGCCGAGCCCGGTAAATCCTTGCGCCGCCGCCCCGTAGTCGCCGAGCTCCATGTCGATCTCCGCCAACAATGCCCGGTACTGAGCCACCTCGGGCTCCGCCGCGTAGGCCTCGGCAGCCGCGGCGCGCGCTTCGCGGAAGCGGTGCTGCGCAAGCAGCGCCGAGGCGAGCACCACGTAAGTCTTGGTATTTCGTCGGGTCCGCAGCGCCAGGGATCTTCGAGCCATCTCCTCGGCAATCGGATAAAACGATTCCTTCCCGGTCTCGCGCGCTTTTTGGACGTTCAGCGCGGAGAGCTGGGCCAGCGCAACAGCGCTGACCGGATCCATGTTCAAGGCCACGTTCCACACCCTGATCTGATCGTCGCGCGAGCGCCGGTCGAGCGACGCAGCTTCCGCGAGCCTGTCTCGTTCTGCCCGATGGTCGCGCCTCGACCGATACCCGGATGCGAGCAGGAGCGTCAGCGCGATGAGGGCGGGGACGGCAATGGCGGTGACAATGCGGGCGCGCCGCCCCGAACGAAACGCGCTACGAGGCTGTGTAGTCGGCCTCGTAGCGCGAATCGCCCGGTCTTCAGACTGCTGCATTACGGGCGCGGAGTTTCCAGGTACGGAAACGTCGTGCCGAAACTGCGAACCGACGGCGGAACGTTGTCCGACGTGAGGCCGGCTACGGTGCCTGCATTCGGATCGACGAGCGTCCCGAACACCGCGGACAGTCCCGCATCTACTACGTCATCGGAAAGCTTTCTTCCGCCGTAGCCGTTGGCGAGAGCCCACGACAGCCAACCGGCGGTGCTGCCAGCGCGGTTCGGAAATACCATCAGCATGTCAGGAGACAGCACCGTAGCGAGCGTGTTCTGAATCGTGACGCTCCGTCCGAACGAGGCGACGAAGGTGCGGACGTGGCCCGGGACGTCAGTCCCGCCCGCCGGCATCGTAAGGGGATCCGCGTCAGGCCCCTTGGTGTTGTGCAGGCCGTGATCGCGCTTTGGGAAGAACACCTCGCTCACGAGCGGATTACCCAGCCGCTCGATCTGGTTGAAAACGCGACTCGCGTTCGGATCCAGGATGTTGTCGTCGTCGTCGCACGCGGTGACCGCGACTACAAGCAATACGGCGCCGCACGCACGGCGCAAAAGAGCTCCATTAAAGCGTGAGTTTGATTGAGTCATGTTCGCCTCAGCGACTGATTGTTGACCAGAGCCCGAACTTCGCGTCCGCTGCACTGGACGTCACGAGCTGCGCCTTCGGCAGTTCCACGACGATTGCGAGCGTGTTGAACGGGCGCAGAAAATCGATGCCCGGATCGCGGAAAGCCGTAGCCGTCTGCGTAAGCGGCACCGAGAACGGCCCCGTGGACGGCCGCCTGTCGGGAAGGATCTTGAAGAACTGCTCGAGATCGATGAAGAACGGATCAGCTCTCAATCCGGTGAACACCTGCATGCCGGATGACGACCCGAGCGTGCGTCCAACCGAACCGCTGACGGCGTTGCCCCCGCCGACCAGCGTGTTGGTGGTTCCCTGCGACGCCGGGGCTACCGGCCCGCGCACCGTCACGCTCTGATTGGCGCCCGTGCCCTCGTCGAACGTGACCTGGATGACCAGATCCTCCTTGGCGTCCGCGGTGTTATCGATCTTGAACTGGTACAGCAGGTTCGGGTCGAATGAGGCGTTCTGCCCCGCGATCGGCGACGACGTCGTGAGAACGAGGGCGATGCGATCGGTGCTCGAGCCCGGGAATGCGTAGACATCATTGATGTCCATTCTCGGGTTAAGCTCCACTTCCGGCGTGTCCTGGTGGTCGGACGCGAACACGCTTCCAGCGATTACTGCGGCGATGGCCGCCGTGCCGAATAGCGTTTGCGCCGCCCACTTTCTCCGCGGCGGTACTGATCCAGCCATGAAAACCTCCTGGTGTGTCGTACGGCACCCGGCACGCTGCCGGGCTGCATCTCGACAGGTGCCAATGCAAAGACCGGGGCTTGCAGTATTTTTAATGCAGCAGTT
>DATLBG010000106.1:0-9747 GCA_035527035.1 Gemmatimonadaceae bacterium
CCTGCCCACGCGGCTCCTCGAGCAGAATCTCGTACACGTCGATCGCTTCCTCGGCGGGAACCGACAGCGGGAACTCGTCCACGGGCAGGAGGTAGCTGTACGCCAGCTGCTTGACGCCCGGCGGGAGCGGCGCGATCACGCGCACTCGTCCGTCCGCGAACGAAACAGCTTCCGCGCCGATGTCGCCCTGGTCCACCTTCGGCTCGCGGGCGTTTCGCGGCAGCAGCGCGCTGAACGTCGGCGCCGACGACGCAGAGGGACTGACTAGGGTCACCGTGGTGTCGTTGGACACCTCGAATACTTCGGTCACCGGCCGCATTCCCGAAGACGTCGCGGCAGAAACGACCATATGCCGGCCGCGGATCGTGATGGGAATCCGGCGCGAGGTCGTGTCGAACACAACGATCTCGGCGGGATCACCGCTGACGTTGCTGAACGCGAGAGGCACGGTGAAGTACGTGACACCGTGGTGCGTCGCCGAGACGAAGTAGACCGCGTCCGACGAGCCGGTCCGCGTGTAGCGGTACGAGTACCGCCCGCGGGAATCGGTCCGCGCCGAATCGAGCGGGCCGGCGGAGTCGGGGCCGACGCGGTGCAGCACCGTCCAGACGCCGGCCACCGGCTCCATGATCTCGGGTCCCGGTCGCACGATCCGTCCATCAACCTTGTCGGGAGCCGCGGCCGCCTGCAGCAGCAGAGCGGCGATCCTACATATTGAACTTGCCAAAATCTTCCGGTCGGAGATTCTCGAGATACTGCTTCAGCGTCTCGGCGCTGGCGTCGGGCTCGTCCCCCGACTGCCCGGTCGGGAACTCGGGCTCTTCGTCGCTCTCGCCTTCGTCGATCAGCAGCGCCGTGAGCAGCGACGCTTGCGCGAAGATCGGAGCCGAGAAGCGGAGCGCCACCGCGATGCTATCCGACGGGCGTGCGTCGATCTGCACCATCCCGTTCGGCATTGCGATGTGAAGCTCGGCGAAGAATGTGCGGTTTTGCACTTTCGTGATGTGCACGCGCCTCAGCGAGCCGCCCATGCCGACAATGAGATTCTTGCACAAGTCGTGCGTAAGCGGTCGCTCGCGCTTGATGCGGTTCATCTCGATGACGATGGATTCCGCCTCGGGCTGGCCGATCCAGATGGGCAGCAGCCGCGAGCCGTCCTTCTCCTGGAGGATGACTACGTAGGAGTTGGAAGACCGGTCGAGTCCCAGGCGCATGACATCGACTTCGACGAGTTCCATAGCGGCAGCGAAGAGGTATCAGGTATCAGTTATCAGAACGCTAACCGAAGTTTCTGATACCTGATACCTGATACCTGCTTATTAGTTGCCGCGAACCGCCTTCTTCAACGCGTCCACCCTGTCCGTCCGCTCCCAGCTGAACAGCGTCGAGCCCTTGGGGCCCTTTTTCGGCGTGCGTCCGAAGTGGCCGTATGCCGCCGTCGGGCTGTAGATCGGCTTCCGCAGGTCCAGCGCCTCGATGATCCCGCGGGGCGTCAGGTCGAACACCCTCGTAACGGCGCGCATGATCGCCGCCTCGGGCACCGTGTTCGTGCCGAACGTGTCCACCATCACCGACACCGGCTTCGCGACACCGATCGCGTAGGCGACCTGCACCTCGCACCGGCGCGCGAGCTTGGCCGCGACGATGTTCTTGGCGACCCACCGCGCCGCGTAGCACGCTGACCGGTCCACCTTCGAGGGATCCTTGCCGCTGAACGCGCCGCCCCCATGGCGGCCCATGCCGCCGTACGTGTCCACGATGATCTTGCGTCCGGTGAGGCCTGCGTCGCCCTGCGGACCGCCGACAACGAACCGGCCCGTCGGATTGATGTGGTACTTGATCTTCTTCTCGCGCATTTCCTTCGACACGATCGGCTCGATCACGTCCTTGATGATCGCGGCGCGAATCTTCTTGTTGGACACGTCGTCCGCATGCTGCGTCGAGATGACGACGGTATCCACGGACACGGGAATGCCGTCCTCGTAGACGACGCTCACCTGGGACTTGCCGTCCGGGCGCAGCCACTTCCCCGCTTTCGTCCGGCGATACGCCGCGAGCGCCTCCGTGAGGCGGTGGGCTAGCTGGATCGGCAGCGGCATCAGCTCCGGCGTCTCGTCCGTGGCGTAGCCGAACATCATGCCCTGGTCGCCTGCGCCGCCGGTGTCGACTCCCTGGCTGATGTCGGGCGACTGCTTCCCGATCGTGCTGATGACCGCGCAGGTCTTGTAGTCGAAGCCGTACGAGGCGTCGTCGTAGCCGATCTTCTTGATCGTCTCGCGGACGATGCCCGGGAGATCCGCGTAGGTCCTGGTCGTGATCTCGCCGGCGATGCAGGCCATGCCCGTCGTCACGAGCGTCTCGCAGGCGACGCGCGCAAACGGGTCGTCAGCGATGATTGCGTCCAGAACGGCGTCGGAAATCTGGTCCGCGACTTTGTCGGGATGTCCCTCTGTGACCGACTCGGATGTGAATAGGTAGCGGTCTAGCAAGGTCCTGGGGATCGGAGAAAAGGGAAAGCCGGCAACGGAGTCGCCGGCGGATTCAAGGTGCTTGGTTCGAAGGTGCGTCGCCGTGCCGGATCAAGGCCCAGCAGAGCTTTCAAAGGTATGACCGTCCACGGCCACGGGCAAGCCGTGCCGGAGGAAAGGCGCGTCACCGAACGCGGAATACAGCCGTTCGGCGAGGGCGTCGTACGCCGCCTGCGCGGTGTCGGCCGCAACGGCCGCCGCCGCCGCCTCGCGAGCGATCTCGGCGCTGACGCCGCGCACGATCTGCTTCACCAGGGGCACCGAGCGCGGCGCGACGCTCAGCTCCCGGACGCCCAGCCCAATCAGCGCGAAGGCCATCACCGGCTGCGACGCCATCTCGCCGCAAACGCCCACTTCCAGTCCCGCGCCGTGCCCGATCTCCACCGTCCGCTGAATGAGCCGCAGCACCGCCGGGTGGAGCGGCGTGTAGCGCGACGCGATGTTGGCGTTCCCGCGATCCACGGCCAGAGTGTACTGCACCAGGTCGTTCGTCCCGACGCTGAAGAACGCGACGTCTTTCACGAGAGTGTCGGCTGCGATGACCGCCGCCGGCGTTTCAACCATGACGCCGAGGGGAATGTCGTGGCGGTAGTCCACGCCCCGCGCGTCCAGCTCGGCCGCGGCTTCGTTCAGCAGCGCGCGCGCCTGGCGCACCTCCGCGACCGATACGATCAACGGCAGCATGATGCGAACGTCGCCGTGCAACGCCGCGCGCAACAGCGCGCGCAGCTGCGTCTTGAACAATTCCGGCTCATCCAGGCACATGCGGATCGCGCGCCAGCCAAGAAACGGGTTGGCCTCCACCGGGTAGCCGCCGATCGGAAGCTTGTCTCCGCCGAGATCGAAGGTGCGGATCACCACTGGATGGCCTTCGAATGCCTTCACAACCCGCGAGTACTCGCGATACTGCTCCTCCTCGTCGGGCATCGTCGCCCGGCCCACCACGAGGAACTCGGTCCGCATCAGGCCGACGCCTTCGGCTCCGCTCTGCGCGGCCTGCTCGGCTTCCTCGGGGAGGTCAACATTCGCGCGGAGCGTGATCCGCACGCCGTCCAGCGTGAGCGGCTCCACGGCGATGAGCTGGGTCAGCTCCATCTCGTACGCCTGCTCGCGAAGAGCGCGGTCGCGGTACGAGGCGAGATGCTGCTCGGTCGGGTCGACGATCAGCAGCCCGGAGTATCCGTCGAGAATCGCCATCTCGTGACCGTGCAGCCGTTCGACTGCGTCGCGCAATCCCACGACCGCCGGCAGCCCCAGCGAGCGCGCCAGAATCGCGACGTGCGATGTGCGCGTGCCCTCGTCGGTCGCGATCGCCGCGATCGCGTTGCGGTCGAGCTGGACCGTGAGGCTGGGAGTCAGGTCGTGCGTGATCAGGATCGCGTTCGCGCCCGGCGGAAGATCCACCGGATCGTGGTCGGGGAGATCGAGCAGAATCGAGAGCACCCTGATGTGCAGGTCCACCAGGTCGCTCACCCGCTCGCGCAGCATCGCCTGCGTGTGCTTGGAGAAGTGCTGCCGCCACTCGAGCATGACCAGATCGAACGCCTTCTCTGCGCCGATGTTCTGCCGGATCAGCGATTCCACTCCGCCGATGAGATCCGCGTCGTTCAGCATCGAGGCCTGCACGTCGAAGATCGCGGCCTCCTCGTCGCCCGCGTGCTTCTCGGCGCGCCCGCGCACTTCGTGCAGCCGGTCCTTCGCGCGCCCGACGGCCGCGTGCAGACGCGCCACCTCCGCGGGAATCGCTTCGTCGGGGATGATGCGGTGGCGTACCTCGGGCACCTCCCAGCGCAGAACGTGTACCGGGCCGATGACGATACCGCGCGACGCGGGTATGCCCGTGATCGTATGCATCATCGCTCCCTGAATTTGCTCGCGACCAGCGCGGCGAGCGCCTCGATGGCCTGCTCCTCGTCGGGCCCGTCGGCCCGCAGAGTAATGGTCGAGCCGAACTCGGCCGCAAGCATCATTACGCCCATGATACTCTTGCCGTTGACCTCGAGATCGTCGCGTATGAGAGTGACGTTGCACTGGAACTTCGACGCTGTCTTGACGATCTCCGCGGCGGGCCGGGCGTGCAGCCCGAGCTTGTTTACGATCTCCACCTCGCGCTCGATCATCAGACGATCACCGCGTACAGCACGATGAGGGCGAGCACGCCGAGAGCGAGGCGCCACCCCACCGAGTTGTTCGGAATGCGCGCGAGCACCACACCGCCGATCAGAACCGCGCCGATCGCGGCCGCGCTCGTTCGCCCGCCGATGCCGACGGCGCGCTCGACCGCGGTGGGCACGGCTATCCCCGCGATCAGCGCGCCGGCGCGGTCGATCCATTCGGGGGCGCGCCGGAGCAGCGGCGACCCGAGCGCTTTCGCGACCTCCGTTCCGCGCGAGAACCCGACCGACAGCCCCCACGCGCGCAGCGCGACATGACCCACGTTGTAAATGATGAGGAAGATCGCGACGACCATTCCGGCGCTGCCCCCGATCCCGTATGCCCCGAGCGCGAGCAGCGAGCACAGCGGGAGCCAGCCGGACCAGACCAGACGATCACCAACGCTGCCGAGCGGACCCGCCAGCGCGGTCCTGAAGCGCTCGATCTTCGCCGGAGGAACGCCGTCGAGCTCCGCGCGGGCAAGCGCTCCGACCGCGACCGACGCGAGATATGGATGGGCATTGAAGTATCGCGACTGCCGGGCGAGGGCGCGCCGATACTGCTCGCCGCCGCGTCCGCCGGGAAGCAGCCGCAACACGGGCTCCGTGCAGAACCCGATGCCGTTGCCGATCAGGATCTCGTAGTTCCACGAGCCCTGAACGGCGAACAGCCGCAGCCAGGTCGAGAGTCGCGTGAGAAATGGAACGCGCGTTCTCATTGCACCGCCACGAAAGCGAGGCCAATCGCAAGCCCGGCGAGAAACAGCCAACCCGTCCTCGTGCCGGCGGTAAAGAACTTCCAGATGGATCCGCCGGCGACCGCGCCCGCGAGGCCGATAACCGCGGCGTTGGAGAAAGTCGCCGGCAAGCCCCAGATCTCGACGGTGCCGCGCGCGAGCGGGAGCGCGAGCGCCAGGGCGGCGAGAGTGAGGAGAAATCCCCGCATCAGGTCCGCGGTGAGGCCGAACAGCTGCAGCCCCACGACGGCGCGATCCGATCCTGCCTCGATCACGTCCCGCGCGGCGGCGGCGCGCGCTCCGATCAGCTTGCGCAGTCCGACCATGCTCGATCCGCTCAGCATCGCGGTCACGAGCGACACGAAAACCGAGACGGCGAGCGCGCCGGGACGGGTGGCGCCGACGGCCGCGAACACCGCGCCCCCCGTCACGCCGGCCGTGCCCCATTCCGGGTAGCGGGACGCGCCGAACGGCCTCGTGTCCAGCGCAAGCAGCTCCAGCACCACGCCGATCAGTAATCCCTCGGGTGCCGAGCCCGTGATCGCGCCGCCAGCGGTGGCGCCGACGATCGGGCGCGAGATCATGGCCTGCGGAAAGCTCACGAAGTCGAGCCCGCACACCGCGCCAAGCAGCGCGATCGGAAGTATCTCGAGCACGTTCACAGCAGATCCTCGAGCTCGACGGGCTTGCCGCCGGGCACGTCCTTCGCCGAGATCCTCACCCCGGTGGCGGCGAGAGTCCGCAGCGCCTGCTCTTCGTCCGGGCTCAGGAAGACATACCGCAAACGCTGCGTGCGTCCCGGCGCGTGGTGAATGCCGCCGAGGTTCACCTCGGTGACTCGCGTGGCGGTCGCGAGCCGCGCCATCGTGTCGATGTCCGCCGTGAGCAGGATGCCCGGCCGCGGGTCGCTCTCCCACGCGGCGTGCTCGCGCTGCGCGGTGGAAACGTCCGCGAAGTGCAGGGTCACCTCCGGCGGAACGCCCATGCGATACAGCTCCTGCTCCCATTCGGAAGCGGCCACGGTGTCGTCCACGAGCGCGATGAACCCGACGCCCATGGGACGGCCCCAGCCGACGACGACCTGGCCGTGAATCAACCGGTCGTCGATGCGGTGCAGCACGATCGCCAACTACGACTCTCCGCCACTGGAATCCATCGCCGACCGGCCCTTCTCCACCGCGGTACGCGCCGCGGTCGCGGGACCGCAGCGCTCGCCCAGCGCGAACTCGAGCAGGGCCGCGAGATTGGCCCCGGTCACGAGCACCAGCTTCGGGTGATCGCGCATCACGCGCCGCGCGGCGTTCGCGGCGCTGCCGCCCGGAAGGTCGGTGAAAATGATCTCGGCGCCGTTGTCGGCATACTCGCGCAGGATCCGCTCGAGCTCTCCGGCGGGGTGGTCCCGGTTGGAGACAGCCGCGAAGACGTCCGCGAGGCCGCAGATCTGCTGGACGGCGGACGCGAGCCCCGCCGCGAATTCTCCGTGGCCGACGATGATGCCGCGTGGCGCTCTGTTACTCATCGTCTTCCTGGAGATACTTCTCGACGTCCGCCGCGCGCGCCATGTGCGCGATGAGACGCTCGTTGAACGCGGAAGCGGCATCGACGCCGCTGTATTTGAGCAGGTGGTTCAGCGCGATGACTTCCGCGATCACCGTGAGATTCTTTCCCGGATTCAGCGGCACCCGGATCTTCGGCAGAGTCACGCCGAGCACATCGCCCGTCTCGGTGTCGAGTCCGGTGCGATCCACCAGCAGCGCCTGGTTCCATTCCTCGAGCTGAACGATCACCTCGATCCGCTTCTGCTGCCGCACCGCCTTCACGCCGAAGATCGATGGAATGTTGATGAGGCCGATGCCGCGGATCTCCATGTGTCCGCGCTGAAGCTCGTGCGCCCGGCCGATGACCACGTCGTTGCCCCTGCGCGTAACCAGCACTACGTCGTCGGCGACCAGGCGATGCCCGCGCTCGACCAGATCGAGCACGCACTCCGATTTGCCGATGCCGCTCTTGCCGGTGACCAGCAGCCCGACGCCGAAAACGTCGGCAAGCGACCCGTGCAGCGTCTGCGTCGGGGCGAACTCGCTTTCCAGAAACGGCTTCAGCCTGCGATAGAACTCGTTGGTCTTGAGCTTGGTGCGGAACAGCGCGACGCCGGCCGCCTTCGCCGCTTCCAGCAGCCCGCTCGGAAGCGGCTGGTCCTTCGTGACGAAGACAGCGGGAACCTTGAAAGCGAAGAACTGGTTGAGCAGCCGCCTGCGCTCCTCGGCGAGCAGCGACGCGAGATATGAGATCTCCGTCTCTCCCAGGGCCTGAAGCCTGTTCGGCACGAACCGCTCGATGTAGCCGGCGAGCACGAGGCCTGGACTCGATATCTCGCCGCTCTCCAGCACACGGTCGTGCCCGAGGCCGTCCACCAGATCCTCGAGCTCCAGTGATGCCTGCAACCGGTCAAAGATTTGGCCGACCGTGAGAGTCTTGTTCATGCGGCGATTACCTCTTCGAGGTGCCTAAGCGTCTCGTCAGCGGAGCGCTCCCATGTGAACTGCTCCGCAAATCTTCGCCCACCTTCGCCGAGCGTACGCACGAGGTCCGGTTGCGCGATGAGACCGCGCATCGCCGCGGCGAACGCCGGGACGTCGCCATGAGGGACCAGAAAGCCGGTCTCGCCGTTTATGACGGATTCACGAATACCGGGCGAGTTCCCCGCGATGACCGGAGTGCCGCATGCGGCCGACTCGAGATTGCTGATACCCCAGCCCTCCTTTGGCGAAGCGAGCACGGTCGCCCACGAACGCCGCAGCAGATCCAGCTTGGTTTCGTCGTCAATGTACCCGAGAAATTTGAGGCGATCGCCGAGGCCCAGCGAGCGCCCAAGCGATTCGAGGGCGTCGCGGTGGTCGCCCTGCCCCGCGATCTCCAATCTGGCTTCCGCCGCGTTCAGCTGCGCGAACGCGCGTATTACGATGTCCACCCGCTTGTATCGCTTGAGCCGCCCGAGATACGCGAACACGGGATTGGGCGAGCGTCGAGCGTAGTCCGGCGTGTACTGGTCCGCGTCCACGCCGTTGTAGATCACGCGAACGCTGGACCGGGGAATCCCGCGCTCCACGAGGTCGTCGGCGGTGCTCTCGCTCACCGCCTGGAAGGGAAAGCTCCCGTACAGCGAAGCAAGAGGACGCTCGGACAGCCACACGGCAGCGGCGACAGGTATCGGCACTTCGCGAAACGCGGTCGCGCCGAAGAGGTGGTGCACCAGAATGACCAGGCGCTTCACACGCCAGCGCGGAGTGTACAAGGGAACCTTGTTGAGATCCTCGATCACGACATCGTAATCGTTCCGCATTAGGCCGTCTTCGTAACAGCCGCGCGCGTGCATCGGGAACGTGTAGCGCGTGCCGACGCGGAACACCCGAATGCCGTCGAGCTCGGTCTCCGGCTCGGCGTCGGGGAACCCGCTGCACAACAAGTCCACCTGATGGCCGCGGGCCGCTATCCGGCCGAACACTTCGTGCAGATGCACCTCGGCGCCGCCTGCCTGGGGGTTTTCCCGGTCCTGCCAGTTGATCACGAGAATCTTCACGACAGCGCTCCCGCTTTGCGGGCGTACGCGTCGAGAACTCCATTGACGAACTTCGCGCTCTCGGCGCTGCCGTAGCGCTCCGCGAGGCGGACGGCTTCCTGAATCACCACGCGCGTGGGGGTCTCGCCGATTGCCAGCTCCGCGGCGGCCAGGCGCAGCACGGAGCGCTCGATTGCGCCAAGCCGCTCGAGCCTCCAGTTCTCCGTCACCTCCGCCAGTGCTTCGTCGAGCCGGGCCGCGTCGCTGATCAAGCGACGCACAATGAGGCCGGCGATCCTGCGCTCGTCGGGCCCGACCGCGAGGTCGTCCCACACGGTGGCGGCGACCTTTTCGAGGGATTCGTTGCCGCGGAGGTCCCACGCGTACAGCGCCTGCAGCGCGCGCGCTCGCGCGCGGGTCTCAATCCGCATCGAGCGGGTGCAGGCGGTCCAGCAGATCAGCCATCTCGAGCGCGGCCATGGCGGCCTCGCGCCCCTTGTTCGCGTCGCCCGGTCCCGCCCGCGCCTCCGCCTGCTCGTCAGTGTCGCACGTCAGGAGCGCGTAGCCAACCGGAATCTCCGAATCGGCGGTGAGCCCGGCCAGCGAATGCACGACGGCGGAGCTGAGGTGATCGAAGTTCGGCGTCTCACCCCGGATCAGCGCGCCGACAATGACGATCGCCTCATACGTATCGGCGGCCAGCGCCGCGCGCAGCGCGATGGGCAGCTCCCACGCGCCGGGCACCCACACGAGATCGATGTCGCCGGCGG
>DATLBG010000107.1:0-7094 GCA_035527035.1 Gemmatimonadaceae bacterium
GGGCAGTCCACGTGCGCGTAGTGCCGCTTCTCCGACTCGTACTCCACGTGCGCCGTGGCGATCGTGATGCCGCGAGCCTTCTCTTCCGGCGCCTTGTCGATCTGGTCGAACGCCACAGACTGCGCCAGACCCTTCTTCGCCTGGATCGCCGTGATCGCCGCCGTCAGCGTCGTCTTGCCGTGATCGACGTGCCCGATCGTGCCGACGTTTACGTGGGGCTTGGTGCGCTCGAATTTCGCTTTGGCCATAAGATCGCCGTTCTAAGAGTTCTGTGAGTGTGGTGCGTCTGTCGTGATCAACCAGCGAGTTTCTGGTTCATGGATTGTGGACTGTGGTAACCAAAATCCAAAAACCAAAATCCAAAAACCTCTTACATCAAGCTCGCGATCGGGATTGAACCGATGACCTCACCCTTACCAAGGGTGTGCTCTACCGACTGAGCTACGCGAGCGGGTAATACAAAATCGTTTTGTATCGTCCAGCCAACAGCCAATAGCCAACAGCCAACAGCCAACAGCTTAGTCCAGAGCGGGAGACGGGACTCGAACCCGCGACATCAAGCTTGGAAGGCTAGCGCTCTACCAACTGAGCTACTCCCGCGGATTTCAGTTCACAGCTCCGTTCAAATGCAGTCACGAAAAGCCAATAGCCAACAGCCAACAGCTAGTCCCAATGGTGGGGGAAGGATTCGAACCTTCGAAGGCTTGCGCCGGCAGATTTACAGTCTGCTCCCGTTGGCCACTTAGGTACCCCACCGTATTTGCACCAATCGCGTTGCCGGCACGGCGCCAAGCACCAACCCTACCCCAGCAAACAATCGCGCCGCCTGCCCCGAAGAGCTGACGGCGAGAATCGAACTCGCAACCTGCTGATTACAAATCAGCTGCTCTGCCAATTGAGCTACGTCAGCGGACAGCGATTCTGCGCAAGCCTTGAAGAATAAGGGATTTACGGCCCCTAGTCAAGCAAACGGCCGCGGCTCCCGACTGGGGGTGTTTTCGAGTCCGGGGAGGGGCGCTGGCGGGGGCGATGCCGGTGCCGGTTCGGCCGATGCAACCTTGCCAGCGTCATATGGCTCGGCGCCGGACCCGGCCATGTCCGCCGTCGCCTCCAGACCGGCCAACCGGGCAGCGTCCGTGGGCCGGCCGAGCTTATCGGGGAGGTTGGAAACGCCCCCGCCGATGATCATCCCGCCGATTCCGGCCACCACCGCGGGGATAAACGCGAGAAATGCCTCGCCGATACCGGCCGGCGGGGCCGGAACGTCGAGCTGATTGGAGGTGGCGTACAGGCTCGCGAGGAGAATCGAGCTCGCCGTGATCAGCGCAAACACCATAAAACGCTTCGGCGCGGCCCACGACAGCAGGAACGTGCCGGTAAAGACCAGGCCCGCGCTCGCCTGAAGGTTGTCGTTGTGCAGGTAGGTATAGCCGGCGGCGGACGCGAAGATGACGGCGCCGAGAAGGAGCAGGATGTCGCGTCTCATATGGGTCAACATTTAATGGATTCCGGCGGGGATGCAACCGGACGAGCCCTACATCACCGCGCGAGCTTCCAGCGCGTTCCCCACGGCCCGTCTTCGATGGCGATCCCGCGTGCCTCGATCTCGCCGCGAATTGCATCGGCGCTGGCGAAGTCGCGCCGCGCGCGCGCGTCCTTGCGCGCGGCCAGACGTTCATCGACCCACGCGGCCAGCTCGTCGTCGGCCTGTTGTGCGTCGGGCACGATGTCGAGCACCCCGTTGATCCGCGCGAAGGCATCGCGCGCGACGTGCAGAGCTTCCGCGTCGCCGCCGCGCCTGTCGAGCTCCGCGTTCGCCCGCCTGATGAACGTGAACAGCGCGCCCAGCGCGGCCGGCGCATTCAGGTCGTCGAATAGCGCGGCCTCGGCGTCGCGCAGGAGATCTTCCGCGGCCTGTCGCAGCTCCGGAGTGCCGCCGGTCGCCGACTCGAGTCGCTCCACAAAATCGCGAACGCGCCGCACGCCTTCGATTGACGACTCGAGCGCGTCGCCCGACATGTTCAGCTGCTTGCGATAGTGCGTGGAAAAAACGAAGTGCCTGAACGCCGCTGCCGAAACGCCTGCGTCGCGCAGCCCGCCGACTGTGGCGACGTTGCCGATCCGCTTCGCCATCTTCGAGCCGTCCGTGAGCAGAAACTCGCCGTGGCACCAGAAGCGCGCGAATTGCTTCCCGGTCGCTCCCTCCGACTGCGCGATCTCGTCTTCGTGGTGCGGGAAGACGAGATCCACTCCGCCGGAATGAATGTCCATCGTCTCGCCCAGATACTTCATCGCCATCGCCGAGCACTCGAGGTGCCAGCCCGGGCGGCCCCTGCCCCACGGCGAGTCCCACCCGGCAGCGGCAGCCTCGTCCTCGGGCTTGGCCGCCTTCCAGAGCGCGAAGTCCTGCGCGTTCTCCTTCGTGTAATCGTCCTGCGCGACGCGCGCGCCGGTGCGGATCTCGCGCTTGTCCAGCCGCGATAGCCGGCCGTAGCCGTCGAACTTTCCGATCGCGAAGTACACCGACCCATCCTCGGCCTGGTACGCGAGTCCGCGCTCGAGCAGCGACTGCACGAGCGCTATCATCTCCGGGATGTGGTCGGTCGCCATCGGATAGATCTCCGCGTCCTGGATGCGCAGAAACTTGCGATCCTGGTGAAAGATCTCCTCGACGGGCGCGGTGACCTCGCCGATGGTCATTCCGCGGTCGGCGGCGCGCTTGATGATCTTGTCGTCCACGTCGGTGATGTTCATCACCTGCTGCACTTCAAGTCCTGCCAAACGCACAACGCGGCGCAACAGATCTCCGAACAGAAAAGTCCGGAAGTTTCCCAGGTGCGCGGGATCATACACCGTGGGCCCGCACGAATAAATGCGCGCAACACGACCGTCCGCGGGCACGAACTCCTCGACCTTCCGCGTCATTGTGTTATAGAGCCGCATCTGCGCCATGCGCGTCAAGCTACCCGCGCCCTGGTGTCGTGGTCAACGCACGACGGCGATTTCAGCATCCCGGCGAGGAGTGAAAAGAAAAAGGGGGCTCCCTCGCGCGCTACGCGAGCAAACCGCGCTCGCTAAGACGCGCGCTATGGGAGCCCCCTTCCGCTTTTCACTCCCCAGCTGGCACGCGAGGGCTGACGAAGCGGTGACGACGGCATCGCGCGCGGGGAAGCTCGCCCTTCCATTCCCTTCGTCCCGAACTGAACGGCGGTTACCGTGGGCCCCGCCGAGTCGGGCTGAGGGTCCCCACAGGCCGCGTCTTAGCGAGGGCGCAGTTTGCCCGAGCGTAGCGGCTGCCGGGGACCCTCAGCCCGACTCGGCGGGCGGCACCGGATGCACCGTCCTCTTGAGCAGCGACGGCGGCACTGAGAGAATGGGAGATTTCTCTCGAAGTGCGATGACGTCGATCGGCGCGCCGGCGGGGACGAGCACACCTCCCTCGGGGGCGGGCACGCGGAGCATGAGCGCGACGTCGCGCGTCGAGCGGCGGAAGCCCTTGCCCTCGTAGATGCGGTTGATGAGGATGCGCCGCACCACGACCATCAGCGTGGCGAGCATCGGCACCGCGACCACGAGACCCACAGGGCCGAGCAGCTTCGACACGACAAGTACCGACATGATGGTGAGCACCGGCGGCAGCTCGACCTTGCGCGACATCACGAGCGGCTGGACGATGTTCCCTTCGAACACGTGGATGCCGACGCCGAGCAGGATCACCCACAGCGCCTTGGTCACGCCGCCGGGGCCGCCGAGCACGAACAGCGCCGGCAGCGCGGTGGAGATGAGCGTACCGAAGAACGGAATCACCGCGACCGCTCCGGTGAACACGCCGAAGGTCAGCCAGTACGGGACGCCGAGCAGCCACAGGCCGAACGCGGTCATGACGCCGAGCACGAACATCGCGAACAGCTGACCGGTGATGTACGCGCGCAACGTGTCCGCGAGATCGCGCAACACGTCGCGCACGAGGTCGCGGTGCAGCGGCGGGAACAGCGCGATGAGCCACTCCCGGTAGATCCCCGGGTGGAGCGTAAGGTAGATCGCCATCACCGCGACCGAGAAGATGCTGATGAAAACGTGCACCAGCGAGAACACCTTCGGCGCCAGGTCGGCGAACCATCCGGTGAGCTGGCCCATCACGGCTTGCGTAGCGCGGTGCTCGCCCGGCTTCCAGAAATCCTGCGCCGCTGGAAAGCGTGCCATGAAGCGGTCTATCCCGCCCTCCCACGTCTCGATGTAAGTGGGCAGCACCTGAACCAGCTGGCGCGTCTGCTCGGTCACCGGCGGAACGAGGAGCCAGAACAGACCGACGATCGCGAGTATGGTAGAGGACAGCGCGACCGTGAACGCGATGACGCGCGGAAAGTGCGCGCGGTTGACGAGGAAATCCGTGACCGCGCCGAGGTACAGCGACAGGATCACGGCGATGAACAGCAGCAGAAACACGTCCGCGGCCACTCCCAACAGCCAGAGGAGCAGGACTGTGAGAACGACCGCGGTCAGTATCGGTGCTACCCGCCCCTTGGACTGCGGCGCTGTCGCCGCGGAAGAACCGGTCAAGGCGCCTTCTTCTGCTCCTGCGAAACTTCAGTCACAGCTCCGGCCGTCTGGCCTGTTCCGAGCTGCTTGGAGCCAGGCGCGGCCGGACCCGACAGGAGCCCCATCCTTCCCTTGAGCTCCATGAGCTGCAGATCAGCCGTCTCGGATGTAGCGCCGCTCTCGAGGCGCTTGAATTCCTTGGCGAGCTGGTCGCCGGAGAACTCTTCGTCGATCTCGACGGACGCGCGGACGCTCCGCTCGTTCTGCTCGATCTTCTCTTCCATTCTGGCGAATGCCTCGAAGGCGGATTTCTCGGAGATGCGCGACATCGTGTCGGCGATCCGCTTGGTCGCCTGCGCGCGGCGCTGCTTCGCGAGCAGTAGGTTCTTCTTGCGATTCGCTTCTTCGATGTTGTCGTTCAGCTCGCGCAGCGAATTCTTGAGGCGCTCGGTCTCCTGCTTGTGCGCCTCCCACGTGATCTGAAGCTGCTGCCCGCGCGACACGTGCTCGGCGCGCCGCACCAGCGCCTGCTTGGCGAGATCGTCGCGGTTCTCCTGCACGGCGAGCATCGCGCGCCTCTCCCAGTCCTCGGCCTGCTTCAGCTCGAGCCGCGCCTGATCCTCCAGCCGCTTCTCGTCGGCGATTGCGGCCGCGACCTGCTGCTTTGCTTTCACGAGCTGCGTGCGCATGTCCGAAATGATCTGCGTCAGCATCTTCTCGGGCTCTTCGGCCGAGGAGATGAAGTCGTTGATCGTCGCGCGCCACAGCTGGACTATTCTATCAAAGATTCCCATAGGTCTCTCGGAGTATATATGCGCTACGAGTAAGAAGTTACGTCAGTTTCAGTTACGGGGAAACTACGCTGCGTGCCGCGCAGTTCACCCGCCCCTCTTTATCTGATACAGCCGCTCTTTGGCGAGACGGCGCCCCGTCGGAGTGGCCGCCAGCCCTCCCCCCGCGGTTTCCCGATATCGCACGTCCATCTCCCGCCCTATCTCGCCCATGACGTCGATTACCTCGTCCACGGGGATGGCGAAGGTCACCCCGGCCAGCGCCATTTCAATACCGGCGAGCGCTATCGCCGAGCCCGTGGCATTGCGGAAAACGCACGGCAGCTCCACCAACCCGCCAAGCGGATCGCACACCAGTCCCAGCATTCCCTGCATGGTGAGCGCGATCGCGTGGCCGGCCTGCGATGGAGTGCCGCCGAGCATCTCGGTCGCGGAGCCCGCCGCCATCGCCGCTCCGGCCCCCGTCTCGGCCTGACACCCCCCTTCCGCGCCTGACAGCGACGCACGCTCCGCGATCACAGCGCCGATCAATCCCGCGGTGGCGAGCGCATCGACGAGCTTGTCGTCGCCCAGCTTCTTGCTTGAGGCGAGACCGGTGAGAACCGCGGGCAGGATGCCCGCGCCGCCGGCGGTCGGAGCCGCAACGATCACACCCATGGCCGCATTGACTTCCTGCACCGCGAGGGCCCGGGCGAGCACGTCGCGGAAGGCCGTTCCCGCGAGCGGTCCGGGAGGCCCGGTCCGCAGCTTCGCCGCGTCGCCGCCAACAAGGCCCGAGGCAGAGTACAGATCGCCGACGCTCCCCTGCTCGATCGCGCCGCGCATCACTGTCAGCGCGCGCGCAAGCACCCCGCGGATGTCTTCGACAGTGCGCCCTTGATCGGCCGACTCGGCGTCGAGCGCCGTCTGCGACAGGGTGCGGCCGCTCGACTCCGCGTCGCGAATCGCGTCGGCTAGCGATTTATACATCAGGACCAGCTATCGGCTGTTGGCCATTGGCTGTTAGTTCGCCGTTTGAACGCAGCACGCAGCAGGCAGCGCTTTTCACGCTGCGACTTTATCGAGGCGCCGGGCCCAGCGAACCCACGCGAGCCCCCGAATCTCGTCGCGCACGCCCTCGCCCGGTGACTCGTCGCACTCGATCACGATGAAGGCGTCACCGCCGCGCTGTTTCCGTGTAAGCCGCAGAGTCGCGATGTTGATCTTGTGGTCCGCGAGGATCCCGGTGATTCGCGCGATGGAGCCGGGAATGTCCTCGGCGACCATTACTATAGTATGGAAGCTCCCCGTGACCTCGACCGGATAGCCATCTATCTCGGTCACGAGCACGCGGCCGGCGCCGAGGGATGCTCCCGTGAGCGTGGCCCGCACGTCACCGTGCTCCAGCGTCATGCGCACAGTGTTGGGATGCGCGTCGTCCGGCAGCGAGATTTTCTCGAACTTGTAGTCGAGTCCTTCCTTCTCGGCGATCTCCAGCGCCGTGCGGATCCGCTCGTCATCCGGGCGGAAGCCCAGCAGGCCCCCCGCGAGCGCCTTGTCGGTGCCGTGGCCCTCCCCGGTCCGGGCGAAGGAGCCGTGCAGCTCTAGGAGCGCTTTCTCCGGCGTTCCGCTGACGAGCCCGCGGCCGAGCAGACCGAGGCGACACGCTCCCGCGGTGTGGGATGAGGACGGGCCCACCATGACCGGTCCGATGATGTCGAGAAGCGAAACCATGGTTGAAAGGTTGCGGAGCACAGAGCCGAGCGGAACCCCTTCGCCAAACGG
>DATLBG010000108.1:0-5925 GCA_035527035.1 Gemmatimonadaceae bacterium
ATCGCGCCGACGCAATCGGTGGCCGCGCGCTTCAACTCGGTGTACGAGTCCTCGGATTCGTTTCGCCACGGGGTGGAGCGCAAGCGCTACGGGATCAACCCTGCCGTGAAGGCGCGCGTTGGATCGCGCGCGGCCATTCAGGTGGACTTCGAGCACTTTCGCGATGAGCGGACCGCCGATCGCGGGATTCCGTCGTTCCAGGGACTGCCCTATCGCACCAGATCGTCCACTTTCTTCGGCGATCCCGAAGGCAGCGTCTCCGACGCGCGGGTGAACGCTGTCACGGCGACAGTCTCCCGGAGCGACGCGGGGCCATTCACCGTCCGCAACCACACGCGGGTGGCGGGTTACGACAAGTTCTACCAGAACATTTTCCCCGCATCCATGAACAACGACGGCTCGACCGTCGCGATTCAGGCTTACAACAACAGCACCGAGCGGACGAACCTGTTCAATCAGACCGACCTCACGGCCGGCTTCGGGCTGGGCGGCGTGAAGCACGCGATGCTCTTTGGCGCGGAGGTCGGAAGGCAGACGACGGACAACTTCCGCAACACGGGCTACTTCAACAACACGGCCACATCGCTGTCCGCGCCCGCGAAGTCGCCGACGATCTCGGTGCCCATTACGTACAGGCAGTCCGCCACCGACGCGGACAATCACACCGTAGCCGACGTTCTCTCGGCGTACGTACAGGACCAGCTCACCTTCGGGTCGCGCTGGATGGCGGTGGCAGGTCTGCGGTACGAGTCGTTCGACCTCCGGTTCCGCAACAACCGGAACGACATCTCGCTCGAGAGGCGGGACGTCATGCTGTCGCCCCGCGTCGGACTCACGCACAAGCCAAGTGATCGAGTCTCCCTCTACGCGATGTACGGCGTGTCGCATCTGCCGAGCTCGGGCGATCAGTTCGCTTCACTGACCGACGTGACGCGCGGGCTGGAGCCCGAGCGATTCACCAACAGAGAGGTCGGAGCGAAGTGGCAGGTCTCGACCGGGCTCGAGATGTCGGCGGCGTGGTACGTTCTGGACCGCACCAACACGCGCGCCAACGATCCGACCGATCCGGGCCGCACGGTACAAACCGGAAGCCAGCGCACGTCCGGCTACGAGCTCGAGTTTCGCGGCTCGGTGACGCGCTCGTGGGACGTCATCGGCGGCGTTTCCCGGCAACACGCGCGAATTCGCAACGCCACTACCGCGGGGCCGGCGGGCGCGCTCGTGCCGCTCGTGCCGCGGCTCACGGCGGCGATGTGGAACCGGTACCAGCTCTCGCCGCGCCTCGCTGTCGGCGCCGGCGTCACCCATCAGGCCAAGTCGTACGCGGCCATCGACAACGCGGTGATTCTTCCCCGGTTCACCGAAGTTGACGGAGCGCTGTACTACTCGTTCAGCCGGATGCTTCAGGCACAGATCAACGTGGACAACCTGCTCGACGGCAAGCACTACCACACGGCCAACAACAACAACAACATCAGCCCGGGCGGGCCCCGCTCGATGCGTCTGACCATCGCGACAGAATTCTGAAAACCGACCGCCGGGCCTACAATTGGTTGGCCCGGCGGGATAACTTTGATTGTTCTGGAGAGATGGCCGAGAGGCTGAAGGCACCGGTTTGCTAAACCGGCATACGGGGTCAACCTGTATCGAGGGTTCGAATCCCTCTCTCTCCGTTTGTTCGGGTCCGCGAGCGCGGGCCTTTTTGCTATTGCACCGCGTCGGGTTCGCGCGTCATTTCATCGGGATACATCCAGTGGAGGTACCATGACAGGGTCACAGCCACACAGCAGACGGGAGTTCGTAGGTCGCGTAGCGGCGACAGCCGCGGCGGTGGGCATCGGCGCGGCGGCCAGCCCCGGCGTCCTCGATGCGGAAGAGATCAGGGCCATGCGGGCGGCGACGGGCCCGGGTCCCGCGGTAAAGCCTGACAACAGCTGGCTGCGGGGAATCCGCGGAAATCACGCGCAGATCTTCGACATGCCGGCGCCCGCCGGCGGCTTTCCGCTCCTGCACGTGCGCAACTACGTGAAGACGTACCAGAGCGCGTTCGAGATGGCGTACCCGCACGTGCTCGCGATCGTCGGGCTATACGGCTTCTCGACCCCGATGGCGTTCAACGACGCGATGTGGGCGAAGTACCGGCTGGGCGCGGCAAGCAGCGTCAACGACCGGCTCACCAGCGCTGCCGCGGTCAGAAACGTTTTCGTCACGGCGCCGGAAGGGGGGATACTCGCCGCGGAATCGCGGATAGAGATCCCCGGCGATTCGAGCATTACGGCCCTGCAGGCGCTGGGGACCAGGTTCATCGTCTGCAACAACGCTATCAACTTCTGGGTGGCGCGCATCGCAGCCGCAGTGAACCGGCCGGCGCCGGAGATCCGCGCCGACCTCGAAGGGAACATGCTCCCCCGCATCACGATCGTTCCGGCGATGGTCATCGCGATGAATCAGGCGCAGGCCGAGGGCGCCAGCTACATGTACCTCGCGTGAGGACGTAATCTTCGACCAGCAGAACCCCCGCCTCCGCTTCGCGCCGTCCCCCACAGGCTACCTGCATGTGGGGGGCGCGCGAACCGCCCTGTTCAACTGGCTATGGGCGCGACGGCACGGCGGGAAGATGCTGCTCCGCATCGAGGACACCGACAAGGCCCGCAGCACCGAAGAGAGCACGCGCGGGATCTTCGAGGGGCTCGAGTGGCTCGGACTCGACTGGGACGAGGAGGTGGTGCATCAGGGCGCCAACGTGGCGCGGCACCAGGACGACGTCCGGCGGCTGCTCGAGACCGGCGCGGCGTACCGGTGCTTCTGCACTCCCGCGGAGCTCGACGCGCGCCGCAAGGAAGCCGACGCGCGGAAGGAGAGCTTCAAGTACGACCGTCGCTGCGACCGCCTGAGCGCGGAAGAAGTGGGCGCCCGCGTCCACAGCGGCGAACAGTCGGTGATCCGCTTCCGCATTCCGGGAGGAGTCACCGAGTGGGATGACCTGGTCCACGGATCGATCACCTTCCCCAACAAGGACGTGGACGATTTCGTGGTGCTGCGCTCCGACCAGACGCCGATTTACAACCTCGCGGTCGTGTCGGACGACGTCGCGATGAAGATCAACCTCGTGATGCGCGGCGACGACCACATCTCGAACACGCCGAAGCAGATCATGCTGTACCGCGCGCTCGGGGAGCCGGTGCCCCGGTTCGCGCACCTGCCGATGATCCACGGCATGGACGGCAAGAAGCTCAGCAAGCGACACGGGGCGACGGCGGTGGGCGACTACCAACACCTCGGAATAGTCCCGGAGGCAATGGTGAACTTTCTCGCCCTGCTCGGCTGGTCGCCCGGCGGAGATCGCGAGATAATGCCGATGGAGCAGATGATCGAGCTGTTCTCCGCCGACGGATTGCAGAAGAAGGCCGCGGTTTTCGACACGCAGAAGCTCGAGTGGATGAATGGACAGTATCTGTCCACGATGCCGATCGAGAAGCTGGAGCCGCGCGTCACGCCCGCGATTGTCGCCGCCGGTCTCGCGACTCCGGAGCAGCTGCGCGGGCCGTCGTATGTCGCGCTGCTCGAGCTGCTGCGCGTGCGGGCCCGCACCATTCACGATCTTGTGCGCCAGGCGGCGCCGTATCTATCGGACACCATCGAGTACGAGCCGGAAGCCGTGGCGAAAGGCTGGAAGGACCCGGTCGAGGCCAGGGCGCTGCTGCAAGGCGCTCTGGAGAAGCTTGGATCCGTCGCCGAATGGTCGTCCGTGAGCCTCGAGACAGCGCTTCGCGCCCTGGCGGAAGAGCGAGGAACGACCGCCGGCAAGATATTCCAGCCGATGCGCGTAGCCCTGACGGGAATGACCGTAAGCCCCGGGATATTCGACGTGCTCGTGACGTTGGGACGGGACAAGTCGTTGTCACGCCTGGAGTCCGCTGTCGAATGGCTAACCGCGGCGTAGTGTTGACCCGCGCCAGATACATGCGCAGATTATGCGCAGTTTGCCGGCCCCGATGAGACGCGCTCGTCGCAGGTGCCGCCACCGTGGGGAGAGTTTATGTCCGAGCCGCTGACCAGCCTCGAAACTTCCGTGTACCAATATCTGCTGGATTTCACGGCTGAGAACACCTACCAGCCGAGCATCCGGGACATTGGAGCCCGCTTCAAAATCAAGTCGACGAAGACCGTCTCCGATTTGCTTCAGTCGCTGACGCGGAAGGGATACATCGAGCGGGACCCCGCGCGCTCGCGCGGAGTGCGTCTGCTCGGATTCGCGGGCGCGATCAGCACGCAGCCCGTTCCGTACTACGGCAAGATCAGCGCTGGGGAGCCGTCGCTCGCGCCGGAGCACCGCGAAGGATTCATCACGGTCGATCGCCGCTTTCTTCCGAGCAACGACACGTTCATGCTCCGCGCGAAGGGCGAGAGCATGGTCGGCCGCGGGATCAACGACGGCGACTATCTGCTGATCAATCCGTCGGCGAAGCCGGCGGAGCGCGACATCGTGGCCGTGAAGATCGGAAACGAGGCGACGATAAAGACCTACACGAGAAAGAACGGCACCGTGACCCTTCAGCCGGCGAACATCACGGAAAAGGACATCGTGGTCGCGGAGTCCGAGGTCAAAGTGCTCGGCATCGTGTGCGGCGTGTTCCGGCCTTTCTGCGACAACCCGCCGATGCCGCGGACGACGCTGACGTCGTAACTACCGGTTCGTGCCCGAACCGTCCTGAGCGGGGGCCACCGGCTCCCGCTCTTTTTGTTCGGCCCTCTCCCGCTCCTTCCGTACGCGGAGGTTGCGCACCGCGTCCCGGAACTGATTCTCGTTGATGGCCCGCTGCGCGTGGAAGGCGATGTCCCGGTGCATGTAGTTGAGCTGGCGCTCGCGCGCCATTGTGACGGGATTCGCCTGCGCGTTGATCGGAAGCAGCGCGAGCAGCGCCGTCGGAATCGAGACCGGCCCCAGCCGGATGGCTTTCTGATCGATTCCCCACTTCCGGCCGTTGCGCTCGACCGTCCAGTCGGTCGGATCGCGGCGGGGGCCAAGTGCGACTACCGAGTCCGTGATTTGCGCGACATCGCGACGGATCGCATCGTCGATCACCTGCGCGGTAGTGCGCGGCGCAGTCATGATGGGTCCGGGCGGAGCCCACACGCGCGGACCGGTGAATGAAGGCCGCACGCCCCGCGTAGGACCGCCGCCACCGACGAGCGGACCCGTGCCCGTCACGGGCGCGGTCACGGTCGCCGCCGGAACCGCTGGTAGCCTGTCCGGAACCGCGGTTGGCGCGACGAGCGCGGGCGCCGGGGCCGCAGAAGCCGGAGACCCGTCCCCTCCCCTGCGCCCGACAACCTCGGGACCTTCGCCGCGCGGAATCGACAGGAAGCCGATCCGCTCAGCCGGAGCGACCGCCACCTTCTCGCTAGTGAACAGACGCGGCACCAGCAGCGACTGCACAATGATCACCCCGACCACCGCGTGCGCGGCGAGCGAGACGAGAACTGCGGGCGAGAAGCGACGCTTCACGCGGCAACGGCTCCGAAGGACGCGAGCACGCGGCCCGCGCGCACGGCCGCTTCGCGAAGCCTGTCCGGCGAAGTGATGAACGACACGCGAAAGAAGCCTTCTCCACCGGGGCCGAACGCCGAGCCCGGGAGCACGACGACTCCCTCTTCTTCCATCAGCTTGTGCGAGAACTCCGCGCTGGGAATGCCCGAGGGCAGGGGTAGCCAGAGGTACATGGAGGCCTTGGGTGCGACGCACGGGAAGCCCGCCTCGCTGAAGCCCTCGACAGCGGCGTCACGCCGCTCCTGGAACACCGCGGCATTGCCCGGTGCCCAGTTCTCCCAGCTGTCGAGCGCCGATGCGGCCGCCGCCTGAATGCCCAGAAAGACTCCAGTGTCAACGAACGATTTGACCTTCGCGAGCGGCCACACGATCTC
>DATLBG010000109.1:0-9816 GCA_035527035.1 Gemmatimonadaceae bacterium
TACGGAATCGTGATCTCGCGCGACTCCAGCCTGCCGATGGTCCTCGACCCGTCGACACTGTGCACCCACGAGGCATCGTCCACCTGCACCTGAGCCACCGTGACCGCCGCGGGCCCACCGTTCACGATGTGCACCCGCAGCACCCCGCGGTCCGGCAGCGTGACGCGCGTGATCGTGAGCTCCTCGACCGGCGGGAACGCTCCGCGGAAAACTCCCGCCGGGCCGAAGCGGAAAAAGAGAAGCAGAAGCGCGAGCAGCAGCACCAGCGGCAGCAGCGCGCTGAGCCACGTTCGCGCCGTGACTGGCCGCGACCCCTTCGAAGAATCAGCCACGCTGCTCACCCGACACGGTGAACATGCCCGTCCATCCGAGCTCTGCGAACTCGCTCTGATGCGCGTGGAACAGGAACGGACCCTCGTGATTGTACGTGAACTCGAGGATCGCGCGCTCGCCCTGACAAAGCATCACGTTGTCGGTGAACTCGTGATGCGTGAGACTCGTGCCTGTCCGGTACAGCTTGTAGAAGTTCGCGTGCAGATGGAACGAGTTGATCGGATCGAACTCGGTGATGTTCACCGTGTACACCCGCACGGCCTCGCCGACGCGAAGCGGGATCGGATACTTCTGGTAATGAAAGGCGACGGAGTTCACCGCGTACACTTCGTTCTCTCCGTCGAAGTTCGTGTCGAACGCGTTGAGCACCATCACCATCTCGCGCGCGGGCGGACGTCCCTCCCTGGGATCTATGATGAAGGCGCCGTACAGGCCCTTGTGGATGTGCCGCTTGAGCGGAACGGTGTGGCAGTGATACAGGTGCAAACCAAACGGCTCGGCGTCGAATTCGTAAACGAAGCTGTGCCCGGGCCCGACGACCTCGAAGGAGCCGTCCATGTTGGCCGGGTGGAAACCGTGGAAGTGGATCGTGTGCGGATGCGTTCCGGAGTTCTTGAAGTGGACGCGGAGACGGTCGCCCTCGGTGCAGCGGATCGTCGGCCCCGGAACCTGGCCGTTGTAGCCCCACGCCGGGAAGAAGACCCCCGGCGCTACCTCGAGCTCGAACTCGCTTGCCTCCATGTCGTACTCGCGCAGCGTCTGTCCGGACGGAAGCTTCGACACTCGTCCGTAATCGAAATGAGTCAGGAAAGCCGTCGGATCGAACGAGCCGCGCCGCAGCTCGCCCACCGCGATCATGTCGTGATGCGACCCGTGCCCCGAAGCCAGCCCACCCTTCAGCGTGTCGGTGGCGGCGGACTTGTTCGTACCCGGGACGCACGCGGCTCCGACAGCGGCTAACCCCACCGACCCCAGGGCTCCCCACTTGACCGCCTGCCGGCGGCTTATCGCCGGCGCTTGGCGCTCGTCGCTCGCCGGAATCGTATCCTTCTCTATTTCCATGGAAAAGCTGTGTTTTAGTGTGTCCTAAATAATGGTTTAGTGCGGCAGAATGCGCAATGTCCCCCAAAGCCGGCCCAGCATGGCATGCTGCCTGCGAGCTACGGGGGCATGACCGGCGACCGGGGATCAGACAGGCGCACTGAAGCGGCTCCTCCGGCTGCTTTCCTTGCGCCCCGTTCGCGGAAAACGGACAGGGACGGAGCCCCCGGCAAGCGCGAGTGTCTCGCCTGGTACTGCCGGAGCGCGGCCCGCCTCGCCGCCCGGGGCCTCGCAGGCATCGCTCTTCTGGCGGCAGGAACCGTGTTCGCGATCACCCGCCAGCCGCTCGAGTACGCCAGGCCCGGCGAGCTGCTCAGCCTCCCGGTTGCGGTGGTACAGCCGAGCGCTGCGACCGCCCGAGACAAAGAGATCAGCCGCGTGTCACGGGTGCTGCGACTCCACACCAGGGACACGCTGCTCGCGGATCGCATAGCGCGGGCATTCGTCATCGAGGGCGGCAAGAAAAACATAGACCCAGCGCTTCTCATCGGCGTGCTTCTCACTGAAGACGCCACGCTCGAGGTGCACGCGCGCAGCAGCGTCGGCGCGCGCGGCCTGATGCAGATCATGCCCTTCCACAGCGGCAAGTACGGCTGCGCGTCGCCCGACCTGTACGACGTCGAAGCCAACATCTGTCACGGAGTCGCGATCCTCGCCGAGTACATGGGGAGGACGAAGACAGTCGAGAAGGCGCTGCTCCGGTACAACGGCTGCGTTCGCGGGCGCAACACGCCCAACTGCCACACATATCCGAACAAGGTGCTCCGATACTCGCGAACCGCCGCGAGTCAGATGGTCGCGGGGCTGGCGGACTAAGAGCTGTTGGCTGTTGGCTATTGGCTGTTGGCTAACGGCTCCACACGGTCGATGATCACTCGTTGCATGCTGCGGCGTAGCCGCATGCGCACGCGATACAGCAACAAGACAGCAACGGCGATCAGCGCGAAGAGCGAGCCCCACCACAGCCCCTCGGCGCCGAGCTTCACGCTGAATCCCAACAGCAAGCTCAACGGCAGGCCTACAAGCCAGAATCCCAGCGCGGCCGCCATCATGGGGAAGCGAGTGTCGCCGATGCCGCGCAGAATTCCGGCGGACACGACCTGCGTCCCGTCGAATACCTGAAACAGCCCGGCAATCGGAATCAGCGCCGCCGCCAGCGCGACTACATCCGCGTCCGTGGAATAAAGCCGGGCGAGCTGCCAGGGCAGCAGCAGGAACACAGCGGCGGCCACGCACATGAACCCGACGCCGCACACGAGCCCGGCGATCGCGTACCTCCGAGCCGCGCGCTCGTCCCGCGCGCCGACGGACCGCCCCACGAAAACCGCGGTCGCGGACGCCACGCCCACGGGCACCATGAACGTGAGCGAGGCCAGGTTTATCGCCGCCTGGTGCGCCGCGACCGAGACAGTCCCGAGCAGTCCCATCAACACTATCAGCCCGCCGAAGTACGCGACTTCGAGCTCCTGCTGCGCGCCTATCGGCGCACCGAGTCGCAGCATCCGCATCAGCGGCGCCGCTTCAAAGACTTCGCGCCGCACCGGCTTGAGATACCGGCGCAGCGTTCTCCACGACAGCGCCGCCAGTATCACGACCAGCAGCGTCCGGCTTATCGCCGTGGCCAGCGCGGCGCCTGCCACGCCGAGCCGCGGCATGCCGAGCTTGCCGAAGATGAACAGCCAGTTGAGCACGATGTTCACCAGGTTGCACAGCACGATCGTCACGACGATGGCGCGCGTCATCTCGAGCGCCTGTAGAAGCTGGCGAAAGACGACGAACATGTTGAAGGGAACGAAGCTCGGCAGACATATCAGGATGTACGTCGTGGCCAGCGGAACCAGCTCCTCCGGCTGCCGGAGCGAGCGAAGCACATGCTCGGCGGGCAGCAGCAGCAAGCCGAGCAGGACGCTCATCACCAGCGCGAGCAGGAGACCGCGCTGGACGGCGAGGGCGATGGCGGTCTCGTCATTCGCGCCGACAGCCTGCGCAATCAGCGGATCGAGCACCAGCAGCACGCCGAGGCCGAAGACCGCCACGACGAAGAAATAAAAATTGCCGATCGCGGTAGCGGCGAGCCCTGTGGAGGAAAACCGTCCCACCATGATGGCGTCCGCAACGCCCATCGTCATCAGTCCGACCTGGACGATGACTATGGGGGCGGCGAGCGAGATCAGTGCGCGGTATTCACTGCGACTGGGGCGCAAAGCGGTTCTTGGATTCTGGATTTTGGTTCATGATGGGAACCACAAACCATAATCCATAATCCAAAAACCTTATCGGCTTCCCGGTGCCTTGTCCGGCGGATCGAAGAAATCGAAGGGAATCATTCCCGTGACAAGCGCGTTCACGAGCGAGCGACCGTTGTCGGTGACGCGCCTCGCCGCAACCATGTGATTGACGTACCAGCGCCCGCGGCTGGAGCCGAGGTCGTCGTACCGCACGCCCTTGCCGCTCGACGAGGAATGGATGATCTGATTGTTGCCGGCGTATATCCCGACGTGGTCGATGCGCCAGCCGTCGCTCGCGAACAGCATCAGATCGCCTTCGCGCAGCCGGGACACGTCCGCGGGCACCTCGACGCCGGCGTGCGCCATCTGCCTCGACGTGCGCGGAAGCGACACGCCCTGATCCCTGTAGATGTACTGGACGAATCCGGAGCAGTCGAATCCCGAGGGAGTGGATCCTCCCCACTTGTACGGGACGCCGAGATAGTCCTCGCCCCTCGCGACTACCATCGCACCCGCGCGCGAGGATCCGCCGCGCGAGACGGTCGTCCCTCTCGTCCCCGCGCTCGCCGACCCCCCTGTGCGACGCGGCGTTTCCGCGCGAGGCCTGGATGTGGTCCGGCGATTTCGCTCGGAGCGCTCGTGAATCCCGATTGCGACGTTGACCACGGTCGCGACGTCACGCATGCGGATATCTGAAAGGCGCAGCTGCGCGCCGGCACTGACGGGCCGTACCAGCCAGATCGCGAGCGCGATGGCGGTGGCCGTTCGAAACAGCATCGTAAAATCTCCTCCGGGGTTATGCCACCCTAGTGGCAGGGCTGGTACCAACAGGCCGCCAATGCAGAAGGTGAAGCTCAGCCGTCACTTACGTCCTATGGGGTCACTCGGGGGCAAGCGCAAACCGTCCGGATTCGGGTACAGTTCACGGTTGGATCGAGGACGGGAGGCGCACAGACGAATCAGCAGGCCTCGCCGTAACCAGGCCGGCTTATGCGGCGAATTCACGCGACAGTTCAGGCTCCGAGGAGGCGCCGACATGAGCACCCCACCGCTCCAGACGCGTTGGTCCACCCGCACCATCGTCGTCGCCACACTGCTGGTGACCGTGATCGGCGGGGTGATCGCTGGCTGCGTCGCGACGCAGCCAGGTGCGGGCAGTGCTCCGACCGGCTTCGACGTGCGGAGCGACATGTCGCCGCAGACTCTCGCGGAGGGGCAACGCGTCTTCCGCTTCGAGACCTTCAACGACGAGAAGTTCTGGACCGACACGGCGCGCATGCACGAAGTAGTGCAGAAATCGGTCAGCCCGAACACCGCGCTGTCCGTGGGACTGAAGGTGGACGCCGAGGCCATTCCGGCGGCCGTTGCCGCCGCGATCAGGGCCGGTCAGGTCGATCTGAACAGTCCTGCCACCACCGTGACGCTCCTGAAGCTGAACGCGGTCGTCGGACTCAGGGGAACCGTGAACACGGTCGGCGGGCGCGACACCCTCGTGCGGCTCGGCGTGACCTGCGCGCTCTGCCACTCCACCGTGGACAATTCGTTCGCGCGGGGGATCGGGCGCCGCATGGACGGCGCGCCGAACGTGGACCTGGATGTCGGGGCGATCATCGCGCTGTCTCCCGCAATCACGGCTGCGCAGAAGGCCGTGTACAGCTCCTGGGGTCCGGGCAAGTACGACCCCAGGTACAACTTCGACGGCAGGAGCACGCCGCTCGTGCTCCCGCCGGCGTACGGCCTGGCGTCCATACGCAACGAGACCTTTACCGCCGAAGGTCCGATCTCCTATTGGAACGCGTACGTGGCGATCACGCAGATGCACGGGCAGGGGAATTTCTCCGATCCGCGTCCTGGCATTCACGTACGCCAATCAATGGTTTTCAATGCCCACTGCGCGTCGTGTCACGTCGGAGGGACGGGGACCGACAACAACGCCGGCGTACTGCACGATCCGTCCGAGACGGGAATGAGCTCCGCATACGCGATGCGCACCGCTAACAAGCGGTATCGCACCACGCCGCTGCGCGGGCTCTGGCAACATCCGCCGTACTTCCACGACGGAAGCGCCGCGACGCTGGAGGCCGTGGTCGCGCATTACAACAGGGTTCGCACTCTCCGCCTCGGTACCGCCCAGCAGCAGGACCTGGTTCAATATCTGAAGTCGCTGTAACGCGGCGCCTGGCCGCCGCAGCATGGCTGCGGCGGCCGACAGTCTCTCTTCCGCTCCCGCGTAATCCTTTCGGCAACTCAGAGCGTCTAACATGCGCCCCCTTGAAACGGGCGCCCGTGCCGTACGTACGTAATCGTCAAACCCACTGCCCCTCCCATGAACCGAAATCTGTTCGCCGCCCTGTCCGTTCTCATCGTAGCTCCCCTTTCCGCCCAGGACCCGCCCGCACCCGCACCCGGCCAGCCGCGCGTCGAGTACGAGCACGACCGCCACGCGCCGGGCGCTTCCGCGGCGAGGGTCACTGCCGCCATACGAGTGGATGGTCGGCTCGACGAAGCTGCCTGGCAGTCGGCGACTCCGATAACGCAGCTCACCCAGGTCCAGCCGAGCGAAGGCCAGCCCGCGAGCGAGCGGACGGACGTGCGCATCATGTACGACGACAACGCGCTGTACATCGGCGCGCAGATGTACGATCGCGGCGACATCCGCTCGCGCGTCGGCCGTCGCGACATGGGCATGTCCGCATCCGACTGGCTAACGGTCATCATCGATGCGCGGCACGATCACATCACGTCCTTCGGATTCGAGGTGAATCCGGCCGGAGTCAGGCGCGACCAGACCCGCGCCGCCGGCGGGCAGGAAGACAATTCGTGGGATCCCGTGTGGGAAGCAGCCACGACCGTGAGCGATTCCGTGTGGGTCGCGGAGCTGCGGATCCCGTTCAGCCAGCTGCGCTTCAGCGGAGCTGTCGAGCAGACGTGGGGACTGCAGATCGAGCGGCAGATCGCGCGGAACCAGGAGTTCTCCGTGTGGGCCTACACGCCGCCGGGCCAGCCGGGCGGCGCGCCCCGCTACGGCCACGTCACCAACCTCACGCGGCTCGCGACCGGCAAGCGGCTCGAGTTCATGCCGTACGTCGTCACGAAAGCCGAGTACATCGAGCGGTTCGGCAATCCGTTCCGCTCGAACAGCGAGTACAAGGTGGACGCCGGCGCCGACCTCAAGTACCGCTTGACCAGCAGCCTCACGCTCGACGCGACGGTGAACCCTGACTTCGGCCAGGTCGAAGTGGATCCCGCGGTGATAAATCTCACCGCATTCGAGACGTTCTTCCCGGAGAAGCGGCCGTTCTTCATCGAAGGCTCGGAGATGTTCCGCTTCGGCGACGACGGCTCGAACAACGTGTTCTACTCGCGCAGAATCGGCCGTCAGCCATCGCTCGCTCCGCCTTACGCCATCCGCGACGCGCCCACCGAATCCAGGATTCTCGGCGCCGTCAAGCTCACCGGCCGCACGGGTGGGGGATGGGCTACGGGCGTGATAGACGCCGTTACGCGGCGCGAGACGGCGCGGTTCCAGGCGCCGGACGGAACCAGAGGCGAGGCCGTCGCCGAGCCGCTCACGAACTATTTCGTCGGGCGCGTTCGGCGCGAGCTGCGAAGAGGGCAGACGAACGTCGGCGCGCTGTTCGGCGCGCTCAACAGAAAGCTCGACGAAGACGCGCTCTCCAACGCGTTGCGCTCCGCCGCTTACTCCGGCGGGATCGATTTCAATCATCAGTGGTCGCAGCGCACGTTCAACCTCCAGGGCTTCGTGTCCGGCAGCCATGTGCGCGGAGAGCCGGGGGTGATCGCGGCCACGCAGCGGCTGCCGTATCACTACTTCCAGCGGCCGGACGCCGAACATCTCGATTACGACGAGACGCGCGAGAGTCTCACGGGGTTCGCCGGATCGCTGTCCCTCTCGAAGCAGATGAACCGCAGCTGGTCGGGACGGGCACGAGTCAACACGATGACACCCGGATATGAGGTGAGCGATCTCGGCTTCCAGCGCCGCGCGGACCGCATCGACAAGGAGATAATCGTCGAGTACCAGGAGTCGCGGCCGCGCGGCATGTTTCGCCGCCATGGCGGGTACTTCACAGCGCTGAACGAGCACAACTACGGCGGGGAGAACATCTCCAACCGGATCTTCACGGGCGCGAACGGCCAGCTGAAGAACTACTGGAACGTCAACCTCAATCTGCAAACATCGCTCGCGGGAACGGTGGACGACCGGCTGACCCGCGGCGGGCCACGCGCATACAGGCCCGGCTTCTCCAGCGCCAACTTCAACGTCTCGTCCGATCCCCGCCAGCGAATCACCGGCCACATCGGCGCGTTTGTTCAGGGTGGCGGCGCCGGCAACAGCTCGGAAATCTTCACCGGGCTTACGCTCAAGCCCGCGCCGCACTGGGACGTTTCGCTCTCGCCGTCGTATTCGAAGCAGTACTCCGAGGCGCAGTACCTCCAGCGTCTCGTTGATCCCGCCGCGACGAACACCTTCGGCACTCGCTACGTCTTCGCGGAGCTGGACCAGACCGTGTTCGCCGTGAACACCCGGGTGAACTACACCTTCTCGCCCGGGCTGTCGCTGCAGGTATTCATGCAGCCCTTCCTTGCGACGGGCGATTATGGTCCGCCCAAGGAATTCGCCGCGCCGGACCGGTTCGAGTTCCTCGAGTACGGCAAGGACATCGGCGAGATCGCGAACGGACGGGTCTATCCGACCGGTCAGGCGTCCGGCGGGCCGTCGTTCGCGCTGCCGGCGCCGGACTTCAACGTGCGGTCGCTCAGAGGCAACGCGGTCATGCGCTGGGAGTGGCACCCGGGGTCCACGCTGTATCTGGCCTGGCAGCAAACCCGGAGCGACTTCGAGCCGATCGGAGATTTCGGTCTCGGCCGCGACCTGGGCGCGCTGTTCAAGACCTCGCCGGACAACATTTTTCTCGTGAAGATCAGCTACTGGTTCAACCCCTAAAAGCTGGAAATCGTAATCGAAACGGCGCCGTCGCCCCCGGGAATTCCTGGTCCGCCGGCGTCGGCGTCGTTCGTTCCGCGGACGGTGCGCGAGAGGTATATTCGCCCCGCAGCCGGACACCGAATCGAGGCGCGATGAAATACCCGAAATACACCACTACGGTGGTGGGCTCGTATAGCGTTCCGCGTTTTTACGAGATCATCGAGCTCCAGATTGAAGCCGGCGTCCTCGGGCCCGAAGACATGGAGACCGCCCAGTTCCACGCGACCCAGGCGGCCATCATGGATCAGCAGGTCGCCGGAATAGACATCATCACCGGCGGCGAGATGCACCGGCGGACGAACAACCGCCACGCGCCCCCGAACGCGATGCTGAACTTTTTCTGGCAGCGGATTCCTGGATTTTCGACCGAGACCCGATCGAAACGCATCTCAGTCCTCGACGCCAACGTCACTCATCCCGCGGCCATATGCACCGGTCCCATCGGCTACGCGGATCTGGGTCTGGTGGACGAGTTCAAGTCGGTTTCGGAGTTTGCGCAGCGACCGGTCAAAATCACCATGACCGGTCCGCACATGCTGGCGAAGGTCGCATACGACGAGCATTACGGCGATCTCAAGCAGATGATGCTCGACCTCGCCAAGGTCATCAACCGGAACTTCCTGGATCTCGAGGCCGCGGGGTGCAGGCACATCCAGGTGGACGAGCCGCTGTTCGCCATGACCGACGATGAGGAGATGGGGTGGGCCGTCGAAGCGATCAACATGACCACCGAGGGCCTTACGATGGCATCGGTGCACCAGCACGTCTGCCAGGGCAACTATGCAGTTGGGCCCGAATACGACGGCCAGATCGGCCACCGGTATTTCGAGGGTCGCTACCCCGCCAAGCTGATCACCGGCATCGACTGCGACGTGCTGATGGTCGAAGGCGACATGGCCCATCTATATGAAGGATTGCTCGGCGACACTCAGCTTGCCGTCGGCGCCGTGAACGTCCAGGACATGAAGGTCGAGACGCCGGATGAGATTGCCGAGCGCATCCAGGCTTTGCGGTGGCTGCCTCCCGAGCAGACCCTGATCACCAGCACCTGCGGCATGAACCACCTTCCCCGGCAGATAGCGTTCGGCAAGCTCAAGGCGATGTCCGAGGCGAAGCGGATGCTCGGTGGTGGCTCTGCGCCGC
>DATLBG010000110.1:0-14710 GCA_035527035.1 Gemmatimonadaceae bacterium
ACTCGCTGAACAAGGCGCGCGCGTGGGAGCTGGACCGCACGGCCTCGGTGTGCCCGAATTGCACCCAGGGCTGCAACGTCATCGTGGAGACGCGTGACAACACGGTCGTCCGGCTCAAGCCGCGATTCAACGACGAAGTGAACGAATACTTCATCTGCGACTACGGCCGGCTCAATTACCGCTGGCTCAACCGGCAGGACCGGGTGAACACGCCCATGGTCCGGCGCGGCGATTCGCTCGCGCCCACCGACTGGGAGACGGCGACCGCGGCGGCCGCCGCGCTGCTCAAGGGCCAGAGCGTGTCCGTCATCGCTTCGCCGATGCTGTCCAACGAGACGCTCTTCCTGCTGTCCGCGCTGATCGAGCGGAACGGCGGGGAGGGAAGCTTCACTGTGGAGACGGGTCCCGAGGCGCCGCTCCCCGGCGTCGAGGATCTCGCGCTCCGAGTGGACCGCGCGGCGAACGTCGTCGGCGCCGAGCGGCTGGGCTTCAAGCGCGCGACGCGCGCCGCGGCCGGATCTGGTGGAGTCGTGGTGATAGCGGGTGACGAGCACTTCGGTCTCGACCTCGCGGCGCTGCCACCAGGCGCGCGGCTGCTCGTGATCGGCTCGGTGATACCAGAGGGAGCGCACGGCGCCGAAGCCGTTCTCCCCGTCGCCAACATGGCCGAAGAAGACGGCACGTTCACCAACATCCAGGGTCGTGTGCAGCGGTTCCGGCAGGCGAAGGCCCCACCAGGCCACGCGCGCTCGAGCTGGTCCGTCGTCGGAGACATCCTGCATGCCATGGGTGACGCGGCGCAGTACTTCCTGCCATCCGAGGTGTTCGCGGCGATGACGGCCGCGCGCCCCGCGTTCAAGGGACTCGACTACGAGCGGCTGGGCTCGCGCGGGCTGCCCGTACTGAACGGCAATGGGTCCGCGCAGTCGGCTCCGGGCAGGAACGCGGGAGCGCGCGCGTGACCGCATCGGCACTTCTGCTTCAGGTCGCGAACCCGCAGGTGGAAGCCGGTACCGGTGTCTTCCTCATCGCGACCCTGGTGAAGATGATCGTCGTCTTCACCATCTATATGGTAGGAGTCGCGCTGCTGACCCTCGCCGAGCGCAAGATCTCGGCGTGGATCCAGGACAGGCACGGGCCGAACCGGGTGGGTCCGCACGGGCTGCTGCAGCCGGCCGCGGACGGCCTCAAGAACATCATGAAGGAGGAGACCTACCCCGCAGCCGCGTACAAGCCGTTGTTCATTCTCGCGCCAGCAATGGCCTTCATCCCGGCGCTGACCGCGTGGGCGATCATTCCGTTCGCGTCGCCGCTCCCGACGCGCTGGGGACTCATCCCGATGGTCGTCGCCGATCTGCCCATCGGCTTCCTCTTCATTCTCGCGCTGACGTCGCTCGGCGTGTACGGAATCGTGCTCGCGGGCTGGTCGTCGAACAACAAGTACTCGCTGTTGGGCGGACTGCGCTCGAGCGCGCAGATGGTGTCGTACGAGATCGCGATGGGGCTGTCCACGATTCCCGTGCTGCTGCTGGCCGGAAACGTCACGCTCAGCGTCATCATTGATCAGCAGGCGCACGGGCTGTACAACGTGCTCAACCTCACGATCGCGTTCTTCATCTTCATGGTGGCCGCGTTCGCCGAGACCAATCGCCTCCCGTTCGATTTGCCCGAGGCCGAGTCCGAGCTGATCGCCGGATACCACACCGAATACAGCGCGATGAAGTTTTCGTTCTTCTTCATCGCCGAGTACGCCAACATGGTCACGGCCAGCGCGCTGATGGCGACGCTGTTCTTCGGCGGCTGGGACATCCCGATCAGCGGCTGGGAGAACGCGCCCCCGTACACGGTCCTCAAGACGGTCGCGACCGCGGCGATGTTCGCGGTCAAAGTGATGTTCTTCATCTTCTTCTTCATGTGGATCCGCTGGACGCTGCCGCGGTTCCGCTACGACCAGCTCATGTCGCTCGGCTGGAAGTTCATGCTGCCGCTCGCGCTCGGCTACATCGTCGTCATTGCGTCCGTGATGCTTGGCCTCGCTGCGTCCGGCATCGAGTACGGCCCGCTGTACGGCCTGGCGCTGTTCGGAGTAAATCTCGCGCTGGTCATGATTCTGTTCGTCATGGTGGACCATGGCCGGATTGTCAGTCCCGCTTACGGCCGCCTGGATCCCGCGGAGCTCGAGATGCTGCGCGCGAAGCGGCAGCGCTCGGCGCTCGCGAGACGTCCGACCGCGAAACCAGCCAGTACAACCGGAGTGAATCGCTGATGGCCATCAATGTGAAGGTCGTGAACAGGCCTACCGGCGACGTCAGCTACGTGCGCTCCGCCCTCAAAGGGATGGCGCTCACGTTCAAGCACATGGTCGATCCGCACAAGGTTACCATCCAGTATCCCGAGGAGAAGCACTCCCTCTCGGCGCGCTGGCGCGGAACGCACCGCATGCTCACGACCGAGGACGGCAAGGCCAAGTGCGTGGCTTGCGGCCTGTGTCCCACCGTGTGCCCGTCCAACTGCATCAAGCTCGTTCCGGGCGAGGACGAGAACGGCAACCGCTACCCGCTCATATTCGAGATCGACGAATTTCGCTGCATCTTCTGCGGCTACTGCCAGGAGGTGTGCCCGGAAGAGGCGATTCACCTCGGCCGGCACTACGAGAACGCCGAGTACAGCCGGGAGGGATTCGTTTACGACCTCGAGCGGCTCACGGCGCAGACCCACCCGGTGACGGAGCTGTGGGATCCGGAGGATCCGAAAGGACAATGATCGATCCGCCGTATCCGCTGTTCTACACGTTCCATTTCTATCTCTTCGGCGTGATCGCGCTGGCGTCCGCGCTCGCGTTCGTCACCCGCAAGAGTCCCGTGGCGGCCGCGCTCTGGCTCGTCAACGTCATGTTCGCGCTCGCGGCGCTGTATGTGATGCTCGACGCGCACTTCATCGCGGCGATCCAGGTGCTCGTGTACGCAGGCGCGATCATGGTCGTGTTCCTGTTCGTGATCATGCTGCTGAATCTCGGGCACCCTTCCGAGATCGCCGATGCCAGAGGGAAGTGGGGTAAGGCCGCGGCCGCGGTCCTGGGATTCATTCTGCTCGCCGAGATCGCGGTGATAAGCGGCACCCGGATCAACCCCGACTGGGTCCTCCCGCGCGGGGAGATGGAGCGGCTGCTCGCCGAGAAGGGCGCCATAGGCGTGGTCGCCGACCCGCTGTTCACCAGGTACCTGCTCGCGTTCGAGCTGACGAGCATCCTGCTGCTTATCGCTATCGTCGGCGCGGTCGCTCTAGGGCGGCGCGGCGATGCGGCGGCAGTGGAGCTCACTCCGGAGGAACAGACAAATGCTGGCTGAGGCCCTCGCGCTCTCCGCGGCGCTGTTCACTATCGGAGTGGTCGGCGTCCTCATTCGCCGGAACGCGATCATCATCTTCATGTGCGTCGAGCTGATGCTCAACGCCGTGAACCTCAGCTTTGTGGCGCTGTCCAGGTATTACGGCGCGGATGGCCAGGTGTTCGTGTTCTTCGTCATGACAGTGGCCGCGGCCGAGGCGGCGGTCGGTCTCGCCATCATCATCTCGATCTTCCGCCACCGCCAGACGGTAAACCTGCAGAACATCAATCTCATGCGCGGATGACTGTGGCCGCCGGAGTGATGGCACTGCTGCAGCACTCGGCTCCCGCCGCGGCGGCCGGCGACGCGCACGCCCTGTCGGGCACTGTCGCGGACTGGCTCTGGCTGGTCCCGATACTTCCGCTGCTCGGATTCATCATCAACGGCGCGCTGTCGCTGCTCGCCGTGGCGCACCCGGGCCCCGGCGATCCCGATGCCGGACACGGGGACGCGGCGCTTTCGACTGGCCACGTCGCGAGCGGCGCCGATAGCCATGCGCTGCCCGCGGACTCCGGCGGGGGTGCGCACGGGGACGATCACCACACGGTCGCGCGCCACAGGTACGCCGGAATCGTGAGCGTCGTCGGCCCCCTCATGCTCGCGCTGTCGTTCGGCTTGACGTTCGCGATCTTCCTCGCGATGCGGACGGCCCACGCGACCGAGCCGTTCATTCAACGGTACTTCACGTGGATGGTCGCCGGCGAGCTGAGCCTCGCGGCCGCGTTCCAGCTCGACCAGCTCGCCATCGTGATGATGCTCGTCATCACCGGCGTCGGTATGCTGATCCACGTCTTCAGCGTGGGGTACATGCGCGACGACCCGGGCTATCCCCGGTACTTCGCGTACCTGAACCTGTTCGTGTTCTTCATGCTCGTGCTGGTCATGGGCGCGAACTACCCGGTGATGTTCATCGGCTGGGAGGGCGTCGGGCTCTGCTCCTACCTCCTGATCGGCTTCTGGTTCTCGGAGAAGGCGAACGCCGACGCGGGCAAGAAGGCGTTCATCGTCAACCGCATCGGCGACTTCGGCTTCCTCGTCGCCCTGATGATGCTGTTCGCCCACCTCGGAACGCTGGACTTCCAGGGCGTCGCGGCCGCGGCGCCGCAGCTCGCGACCGCGACGGTTACGGCCATCTGTCTCTTCCTCTTCCTGGGCTGCGTGGGCAAGAGCGCGCAGATCCCTTTGTATGTCTGGCTGCCCGACGCGATGGCGGGCCCGACGCCGGTATCGGCTCTAATCCATGCCGCGACGATGGTAACCGCCGGCGTGTATCTCGTGGCGCGGAGCTCGTTCCTGTTTTCGCTCGCGCCCGTCGCGGGCCTGACGGTGGCGCTCACGGGCGCTGTCACGGCGCTCTTCGCCGCGACCATAGGACTAAAGCAGTGGGACATCAAGAAGATCCTGGCGTACTCCACCGTTTCCCAGCTTGGCTTCATGTTCATGGCCGTGGGAGTCGGCGCGTACGTGGCGGGCATATTTCATCTCGCGACGCACGCCTTCTTCAAGGCTCTGCTGTTCCTTGGCTCAGGCTCGGTCATCTACGCGATGCATGCCGCGTATCACAAGACCGGCAGCCACGACGACGCCCAGGACGTGCGCAACATGGGCGGCCTCCGCCGGTTCATGCCGGTCACCTGGGTGTTGATGTGGATCGCGACGCTCGCGATCAGCGGCATCCCGCCGTTCTCGGGTTTCTTCTCGAAGGATGAGATCCTCACCAGCGTGTACGCGCGCGCGCACGGCTCGACGCTCGCCGAAGCCAGCTGGCTCGGGATTCCGGGATCGGCACTGCTGTACTTCATCTACTTCATCGGAATCGTGACGGCGCTGCTCACGGCGATCTACATGACGCGGATGATGCTGTACACGTTCCATGGCCCGAATCGGACCGGAGAGGCGGAGCGCGGGGCGTTGCGCGAAGCGCCGTGGGTGATGACCGGCCCGCTCGTCGTTCTCGGAGTGCTGAGCGCTTTCGGCGGGTGGCTGAACCTTCCCGGGGTATTCACCGATCTGTTCCCGGTGGGTCCTACCTTCGCGCTGGAGCACTGGCTCGAGCCGGTGGTGGGCGAGCACCAGCTGGCGGTGACGCACGGCGAAGCGGCACACGTGTCCGCGAACACCGAGTATCTGCTCATAGGCGCGGCGGTGGCGATTGCCGTAGCTGGAATTCTGATCGCCTGGCGGCTGCTCAATCCCTCCCGGCTAGTGCCGAAGCGTGAAGCGCCGGCAGAGCAGGGGTACGAGCGCGTGCTCGCGGAGAAGTATTTCGTGGATGAAGGCTACGATCGCGCCGTCGTCCAGCCGCTGTATCGGGGCTCGCGCGGCGTGCTCTGGCGCGGCGTGGATGCGGGGCTGATCGACGGCCTGTTCGTCAACGGCAGCGCTTGGCTCGCCCGCGCTTTCGGCTGGCTCGGGTCCACTGCGCAGACGGGCGCCGTTGGGACCTACGCCTGGGTCCTCGTGCTCGGCGTCGTCGCCGTGATCGGAGTGTTCACTCTCCGATGATAGAGCTTCTCGAGTCCATCGGGTACGAGCGCTGGGTGCTCCCGGCGCTGCTGATCATCCCCATGATCGGCGCCGGGGTTCTGCTCGCGCTGGCGACGCGCGGCAACGGCGACGAGCCCGGCCCCGCGCGCACGGCCCGGATGATCGCGTTCTTTACGCTGCTCGTCGAGTTCATCGTGTCCATCGGGCTCTGGTGGTCTTTCGAGAGCGGCGCCGGATGGCACGCGTCCGTGGACGTAGCCTGGATTCCGACCTGGGGCGTGCGCTTCGCCATCGGCCTCGACGGCTTCGCTCTGATGATGGTGCTGCTCACGACGTTCCTGATGCCGCTCACCGTGCTCGGCGGCTGGACGAGCGTGCGAACGAAGGTGCATAGCTATCTGATCCTGCTACTCGTCATGACGACGGGAATGCTGGGCGTGTTCCTCGCCCGCGACCTGTTCCTGTTCTACGTCATGTGGGAAGTGATGCTCGTGCCGATGTACTTCATCATCGGCATCTGGGGCGGGGAGCGGCGGATTTACGCCAGCCTCAAGTTCTTCATCTACACGATGGTCGGCTCGATCCTCATGCTCGTGGGGATCATCTACCTCGGCATTCAGTCGGGGAGCCCGATCACCGGTGCGCCCGACTTCAGCTACGCTGCCGCACTCGAGCTGTCGCTGGCGCCGGCCGCGTCGTTCTGGCTGTTCGGGGCGTTCTTCCTCGCGTTCGCCGTGAAGGTCCCCATGTTCCCGTTTCATACGTGGCTGCCGGACGCCCACGTGGAAGCGCCGACCGCCGGCTCGGTCATCCTCGCGAGCATCATGCTGAAGATGGGGACGTTCGGCTTCCTCCGGTTCGCGCTGCCGCTCTTCCCGGGGGCCGCGATGGATCCGACGGTGCGGACCATCGTTCTCGTGCTGGCCGTGATCGCCATCATCTACGGCGCGCTCGTCGCCCTCGTGCAGCCCGATTTCAAGAAGCTCGTGGCGTATTCGTCGGTGAGCCACATGGGCTTCGTGATGCTCGGAATATTCGCGCTGACCGTGGAGAGCGTGCAGGGCGCGCTGATGGTGATGATCAACCACGGCATATCGACCGGTGCGCTGTTCTTCCTGGTGGGCATGATCTACGAGCGCAGGCACTCCCGGCTCATCGACTCGTACGGCGGGATCGCCCGTGTCGTGCCGATGTTCGCGGCGGCGCTGACTCTCGTTGCGCTCAGCAGCATCGCGCTCCCGGGCACGAACGGCTTCATCGGGGAGTTCCTGGTGCTCGTGGGCGCATTCAAGACTTTCCCTGTACTCACGGCGCTCGCCGCGACCGGCGTGATCTTCGCTGCCGCTTACATGCTCTGGGCGCTGCAGCGCATCCTGTTCAACCGCCTCGACAAGGACGAGAACCGGCACCTGCCGGACCTCAACTGGCGGGAGATCGGGCTGCTCACCCCGTTGGTGGCCGCGATCATCTGGATCGGCGTGTATCCCGCTCCGGTGCTGCGCCGCATGGAAGCGGCCGCGCACGACCTGGTCCAGCGCGTGGAGCGCGGGCCCCAGCGGCGGATCCCGGGCCCGGAGGCGACGCCGTGACGCGTTTCGATCTATCCATTCCTTCGCAGCTCACCGCCGCTCTGGCGCCTGAAATCGCTCTGATGGCGGGTGCGATGGTGCTCCTCCTTGCCGCCGGTTGGGGACGGGAGAGCGTTGCCCGCCAGCGAAGCATCGGCATGGCGGGAATGCTGCTGTGCGTCCTGGTGGGCGGGATGGTGGTGTTCTTCCTGCGCGCGGACGCTACGGTCGGACCCGGCCCGATAGCGATGGACGGCTTCCGCTGGGCCGCGGACCTGCTGCTCCTGCTAGCGACCTTCGCCACGATCGCGCTGTCCATGGACTACAACCAGCGCGAGCGGATCACATCCGCGGAATCCCACGTGCTGCTGCTGCTCGCGACTTCGGGCATGATGGTGCTCGTCTCGGCGCGCGACCTGATCATCGTCTTCCTCGGAATCGAGATCATGTCCGTGGCGGTGTATGTCCTCGCGGGTCTCAACCGGCGCAGCGACCGCGCGGCCGAAGGCGCGCTGAAGTATTTCCTGTTGGGCGCTTTCTCCACCTGCTTCCTGCTGTACGGGATAGCGCTCGTTTACGGCGCGACGGGGAGCACCAGCCTGACGACCATCGGCGAGCGCGTGGCCGGCACCGGACCGGTGAGCCCGCTGCTGCTCGTCGGAATGGCGTTAATGGTCGTTGGCTTCGGCTTCAAGGTCGCGGCGGTGCCGTTCCACATGTGGGCGCCGGACGTGTACGAGGGAGCGCCCACGCCGATCACGGCGTACATGGCAGCCGCCGTCAAGGCAGCGGCCTTCGCCAGCTTCCTCAGAGTCTGGATGGAAGCGTTCCCGGATGTGTTCGTCCAGTGGCATTACGCCCTGTGGTGGATCGCCGCGGCAACGATGGTCGTCGGCAATCTCGTCGCTCTGGCGCAGAAGAACATCAAGCGGATGCTGGCGTACTCCAGCATCGCGCACGCGGGCTATGTCCTCGTCGCGGTGCTTGCTCGCGGCAATCTGGGAAGCTCGGCCTTTCTCTTTTATCTGTTCGCTTACACCCTCGCGACGTTCGGCGCCTTCGCCGTAGTGGTCGTGCTGTCCGGCAGGGGAGACCGCTACCTGCGGATCGACGACTACGCGGGGCTCTGGACGGTGCGTCCATGGCTCGCCGGGAGCATGGCGGTGTTCATGCTGGCGCTCCTCGGCTTTCCAATCTTCGGCGGGATCGGATTCTTCGCCAAGTGGTACATGCTGCAGGCGGCGCTCGATTCGATTACGCCGCTGACGAAGCTTGCCGTCGTGCTCGTGCTCACCAGCGTGCTGTCCGCGGGCTACTACCTGTATGTAGTGATGGTGATGTTCATGCGCCCCGTGTCGCGACCGGACAGCGAGCCGCAGCCGACCGGGCGTCTGACGCAATGGGTGATCGCCGCCGCCGCCGTGCTGATTCTCGTCCTCGGAATCTTCCCAGACCCCGTGGTGCGGCTGACGCGCAGCAGCGTCATCGCACCGGCCGATCGGTGAGCATCCCGCGCGGTATCTTCCGCGAGTACGACATTCGCGGCATCGCTGGCACCGACCTGACGCCGGACACCGCGCGCCAGATAGGCCTCGGCTACGCGGCCTATCTCCGTGCGCAGGGAGCGAGTGGCGCGATCGCCGTGGGACGCGACAACCGTCCGAGCGGCACAGGGTTGAGGGACGGCCTCGTCGCGGGGTTACGCGAGGCCGGCCACGATGTCATCGACATCGGCGTCGTGCCTACGCCGGTCACCTATTGGGCGCAGCACAACCTCGACGTCGTCGGCGGAATCCAGATAACCGGATCGCACAACCCCGCCGAATACAATGGCTTCAAGCTCGGCCTTCGCTTGAAGTCCATCTACGGAAAGCAGATCCAGGAGATGTACGAGCTGATCTCGGCGGGGGATTTCCCCAAGGGGAACGGCGCGCTGCGGGAAGAAGCCGTGATAGACCGGTACGTGGAGGACATCGTAGCCCGGGCAGGGCCGCTTAAGCGGAAGCTGCGCATCGTGGCCGATTGCGGAAACGGTGCGGGCGCGCTCGTCGCGCCGCAAATGCTTCAGCGAATGGGGCTGTCGGCCGAGCTGCTGTTCTGCGAAAGCGACGGAACGTTCCCCAACCACCATCCGGACCCGACGGTGATCGAGAACGTGCAGGACCTGATCGCCGCGGTGAAGGCGAGCAAGGCAGATCTCGGCGTGGCGTTCGACGGCGACGCCGACAGAATCGGGATCGTGGACAACACCGGGGAGATCATCTGGGGCGATTACCTGCTCATCCTGTACGCCCGCGACGTGCTGCAGCGCACCGGGCCGGGGCAGTCTATCGTCTTCGACGTGAAGTGCACGCAGGCGCTGCCGGACGCGATCGAGAAAGCCGGGGGGATTCCGGTGATGTCGAAGACCGGGCACTCCCTCGTAGAAGAGAAGATGCACGAGACCCACGCTCCGATCGGGGGCGAGATGTCGGGCCACATGTTCTTCACCGAGGGCTTCTACGGATTCGACGACGCGCTGTACGGAGCCGCGCGACTGATCCGCATCGTCGCCGATTCCGGCAAGTCGGTACGGGAGCTGCTGGCCGACGTCCCGCGCTTCGTGTCAACGCCGGAGATCCGCGTTCACTGCGACGACGACAAGAAGTTCGCGATCGTCGAGGAAGCGACACGCCACTTCGGCTCGAAGTACGAGACGATCGACATCGACGGCGTGCGCATTCAATTCGCCCACGGCTGGGGCCTGATCCGGGCGTCGAACACGCAGCCCGTGATGGTCATGCGGTTCGAGGCCGACACGGAGCAGCAGCTCGCCGCGATCCGCGCCGAGGTCGAAGGCTGGCTGGCGACGAAGGGGGTCACCGTCTAGGCCGATGCGCAAGCGACGTCTTGCCATCGCGGTAACTGCCGGCGCGATCCTCCTACTGCTGGGTCGCGCCTTTGTGTTTCTCTATACGGACCTGGTGTGGTACCAGTCGCTGGGAGCCGGCGCCGTGTGGCGGGAGAAGACCACCGACCAGCTGCTGCTGTTCGCGGGAGGCTCCACCTTCGCCTTCCTTTTCGCCTATGCGAACCTTGCGGCAGTGCGCCATTCGATCATCTCGCTGGTGCTGCCGAGACGCATCGCCAACGTCGAGTTCGGCGAAGCGGTGCCGGTCCGGTTTCTCGACGCCGCAGCGGCGGCGATCGCCCTCATGGTCGCGCTGGCCACGGCGGTCGCGCTCCCCTCGTGGACCGACCTGGCGCGGGTGCGCACGGGAGTGAAGTTCGGCGAGGCGGACCCATATCATCAGCTCGATCTGGCGTTCTATACGTCGTGGCTCCCGCTGGAGAATGCGGTGTACTCGTGGATGGTTGCCGTGGTCACGACGCTGATCATACTCGTGATCGGGCTCTACGCCCTCACGCCGAGCCTTAGATGGAGCGATGGCGCCTTGCGCGTCTCCGGATACGTGCGCCGCCATCTCGGTGTGCTTGGCGCGGTGGTGCTGCTGATGATCGCGTGGAAGTTCCGGCTCGAGTCGTATGAGCTGCTCTCCGACGGCAGCGGTGCGGCCGGCGCATTCACGGCGGCGGACGACGCCTTCGTGCTGCCGTGGTACGTCGGCACCGTGATCATTCTCGTCGCGGCGGCCGCTGTCGTGGGATGGAGCACGTGGACGGGCCAGCTCACGATAGCGTTCGGTGTCCTGACGCTAGTGCTGCTCATCATCGCGGGCGTGCAGCTCTGGCGCCCGGTTGCGGTAGGCCGCGCCGGGGCGAACGCCGCATACGCGGCCACCCGCCGCGCGTTCACCGCGAGAGCTTTTCCCCCGCCAGTCGCCGATTCAATGCGGACGACGATACTGGATTCCCTCGTGGCTGCCGACCGGTCGGTCTCCGCGGCCGAATCGCGCGCGCTGGTCGCGCCGGGCGCGAACGGGTACATGGTGGTCTCCGGGATCGGACGGGGCGTAGCGGCTCCGTCCGTCGCGCCGCTCTTGTCGCGTCTCGCTCACGCGTGGCGCGAGCAGGATGGGCGGGTGCTCGGCGCGGACATGCCCGCGGATCCGCGAATTGTGCGCGTCCGCGACCTGTACGATCGGGTGTACCGGGTCGCCCCCGTGTTTTCGGTGCTCGAGACGCATCGCGGCGTCTTCCACATGGACACGCTGTACTGGGTCGTGCCCATGTACTCCGCTTCGGGGTTTTATCCGCTGTCGGAGCGTCGGACGATCGCGGACACGGCACGGACGTATTTTCGCGAGGCCGCGCGGGCGTACGTTCACTCCGTGACGGGCAGGGTGACGCTGGTCGCGTCCGAGCCGCGTGACCCGCTGGTCAACGCCTGGCGGCGCCGCTTCCCGAACACGTTTCGGTCCCGGGCGGAGATCGCCCAGTGGGCCAACGAGCTGACGCCGCTGCCCAGGCGCGCCGTTCCGTCGGCGGCGGCGGACGACGGCGGGCTGCACTCGGACGTGCGCAGGCTGTATCTCAGGATGCAGGAAGCGTTGGCGAGATCCGATCTGGCTGCGTTTGGTCAGGCGTTCGACTCGCTCGGTGCCGTTCTCCGCGACCGCCCCCGATGAATCCTCCAACGAAGCGAACGGCCGTGATCGCCCTCGGCGGCAACGCGCTGTCGCAGTCCGGCGAGCGGGCCACCGCCGCCAACCAGTTCCGGCATACTCGCGAGAGCCTTGCTTCGATCGTCGACCTGGCACTCGAGGGCTGGAACCTCTGCATCGTGCACGGCAACGGACCGCAGGTCGGCGACGCGCTGTTGCGAAACGAGATAGCCGGTGGGGAAGTAGAGCCGCTGCCCCTGGGTCTGCTGGTCGCTGCCACGGCTGGATGGATCGGCTACATGATCCAACAGTCGCTCGGCAACGCCCTGCGGCGAGCCGGGAGCGACCGCGACGTGGTGAGCATCATCACCCAGGTCGAAGTCGCCCGGAACGATCCAGCGCTGGAGAATCCAACCAAGCCCATCGGCCACGATCTCACGGAAGAGCGCGCGCGCAAGCTGGAGGGGGCCGGCGAGACGGTGCGTGAGGCGGAGGGTCACTGGCGAAGGGTGGTCGGCAGTCCGCGGCCACTGGCCGTGCACGAGCTCGCCGTGATCCGCGCGCTCGTGCAGCGGGGCACGATTGTCGTCGCGTGCGGCGGTGGCGGAGTGCCGGCGTATCGCGACGAGACGCTGGGGCTCGAAGGCGTCGATGCCGTGGTGGACAAGGACCTCGCTGCCGCCGCGCTCGCCCGCGGGCTGGAGGCAGACCTCTTCATGATTCTCACGAATGTGGAGTCGGTCTACTCTGATTTCGGAACGGACAGGCAGCAGGCGTTAGCGAAGCTGACAGTGGCCGACGCGGAGCGCCTCGACAAGGCCGGCGCGTTCGGCGAAGGAAGTATGGCGCCGAAGGTGCGCGCCGCTGTTGATTACGTGCGGCGCACGAGGGGGCGGGCCATTATTACCGAGCTGGCGCGCGGGCGCGAAGCGGTGCGCGGCGAGGCCGGAACGACCATTCTACCATGACCATCAAGTGAACATTCACGAATATCAGGCGAAGGAAATCTTCCGCGCGCACGGGATACCGATTCCCGATGGGGACATCGCGACCACGCCGGAGCAGGCGGAGGCGCTGGCGGAGAAATACGGCGGCACGGTCGTCGTGAAAGCGCAGGTGCACGCCGGGGGGCGTGGCAAGGCGGGCGGAGTGAAGCTCGCCAAGAATCCGAAGGAGGCGCGCGATCTGGCGGAGAAGATCCTGAAGCTGACGATCAAGGATCTGCCCGTGCAGAAGGTGCTGGTGACGCCCGCAGCCGACATCGCGACGGAAGCGTACGTCGGCGTGATCATCGACCGCGCGTCCAAGCGCGCGACTTTCATGGTGAGCCCCGCCGGCGGAATCGACATCGAAGAGGTAGCGGCCAAGACGCCGGAGAAGCTGCGCAAGCTGGCGGTGGATCCCCGCTACGGTTTGCAGCCGTACGAGGCGATGGAGCTGGGCTTCTTCCTGTACGAAGACGTCAAGCAGGTCCGCGCCGCCGCGAAGATCATGCAGCAGCTGTACGCCGCGTTCGTCGCGAGCGGCGCGTCGCTCGCCGAGATCAATCCGCTGGTAACGACGCCGGACGGGACAGTGCTCGCGCTCGACGCCAAGATGGTAATCGACGACAACGAGCTGGACCGGAAGACGGACCTTGCCGCTTTGCGCGACGAGAGCGCCGAGGCGCCGAGCGAGGTCGAGGCCCGCAACGCGAACCTCACTTTCATCAAGCTGGAAGGCAACGTCGGCTGCATCGTCAACGGCGCCGGGCTGGCGATGGCGACGATGGACCTCGTGAAGTACTACGGCGGCGAGCCCGCGAACTTTCTCGACATCGGCGGGTCGTCCAACCCCGAGAAAGTCGTGGCCGCGCTCAAGATCATTACGTCGGATCCAAGCGTAAAGGCGATTCTGTTCAACATTTTCGGCGGCATCACCCGCACCGATGACGTCGCCAATGGAATCGTGACCGCGACGAAACAAAATCCATTGAAGGTGCCGATCGTCATCCGGCTGACTGGAACGAACGAGGAGATCGCCGTCAGGATCCTGGAGGAGAACGGGTTCACCGCATTGACCGACATGGACGAAGCCGTACAGCGCGCCGTGCAGCTCGCGACGGGCAAGGAGGCCGCATGAGCATCTTCATCGACAGCGGCACCAGGCTGATCGTTCAGGGAATCACGGGCCGCGACGGGTCGTTTCACGCCAGGCAGATGATGGAGTACGGCACGACTGTGGTTGGTGGCGTAACGCCGGGGAAGGGCGGCCAGAAGTTCGAAGGGACCGTGCCGATCTTCAACACAGTCTCCGAAGCTGTGAAGGCGACCAGCGCGAACACCACGGTGATCTACGTTCCGCCCGCATTCGCCGCGGACGCAATGATGGAAGCGGCGGACGCGGGGATCTCGCTCATCGTCGCGATCACGGAGGGCGTGCCCGTAATGGACATGACGCGCGTGTATCCGTTCGTGCGCGAGCGAGGGTCGAGATTGCTCGGCCCGAACTGTCCTGGTCTCATCTCTCCCGGCAAATCGAAGGTCGGCATCATACCCGGTCGCATCTGCACGCCCGGCTCTATTGGATTGGTCAGCAGATCGGGCACGCTGACGTATGAAGTCGTTTACCAGATGACGCGGGCCGGTCTCGGCCAGACTACGTGCGTCGGCATCGGTGGCGACCCGATCAATGGCACCAACTTCATCGACTGCCTCGCGGCGTTCCAGGCGGACGAAGACACGAC
>DATLBG010000111.1:0-14028 GCA_035527035.1 Gemmatimonadaceae bacterium
CCAAGCCGAATGCAAAGACCGCGGGCGCGATCATCAGCTCGCCGAGGCCCCAGGTGCTGACACCGTAGGCAATCGCCATCAAGACCACGATGCAGGCGCCCAGCCAGTAGGCGCTGAAGTTGCCGGCAACGAACCCGGAGAGGATGTTCAGCGACGGCCCGCCTTCCCGCGACGAGATGACCACCTCTTTGACGTGGCCCGATTCGACCGAAGTGAAGACCTTGACCAGTTCCGGGATGATCGCGCCGGCCAGCGTGCCGCAGGTGATCACCGTCGACAGCTTCCACCACAGCGTCGGGTCGCCGCCGAGATCCGGGATCAGAAAGTACGAGACCGCGTAGGTCAGCGCGACCGAGACGATCGACGTCAGCCACACGAGCGTCGTCAGCGGCGTCTCGAAGTTCATCGTCGCGGCGGTGGCGTACCGACCCTTCGCCCAGGCGGCGTTGAGCAGATAGGAGACGCCGCTGGCGATGACGCCGGTGACGCGCATGACGAAGATCCAGACCAGCAGCTGGACCTGGACGCGCGGATCGGTCACCGCCACCAGGATGAAGGAAATCAGGGCGACGCCGGTGACGCCGTAGGTCTCGAACCCGTCCGCGCTGGGCCCGACCGAGTCGCCGGCGTTGTCGCCGGTGCAGTCCGCGATGACCCCGGGGTTGCGCGCATCGTCTTCCTTGATATTGAAGACGATCTTCATGAGATCGGCGCCGATGTCGGCGATCTTGGTGAAGATGCCGCCCGCGATGCGCAGTGCCGCCGCGCCAAGCGACTCACCGATCGCGAAGCCGATGAAGCACGCTCCGGCATACTCGCCTGGAACGAACAGCAGGATGAACAGCATCAGCAGCAGCTCGACGCTGATCAGCAGCATCCCGATGCTCATTCCGGCGCGCAACGGGATCGAGTAAAGGGGATAAGCGCCGCCGCGAAGGCTCGCGAACGCGGTTCTCGAATTGGCGAATGTGTTCACGCGGATCCCGAACCACGCGACGCCGTAGCTGCCGCCTATGCCCACCAGGCTGAACAGGAGGATGATTCCCACCCGCGTCGCCTCGAAGTCGAGCAGCACCCCGAAGTACAGCAGGATGACGAGCCCGATGAATATCTCGAGTATCAGCAGAAACTTTCCCTGCTGTATCAGATACGTCTTGCACGTCTCGTAAATGAGCTCCGAGATCTCGAGCATCGAGCCGTGCACGGGCAAGCGCTGCAGCTGGCGATAGATCACGAGTCCGAAGAGGAGACCGAGCACGCACACGCCCATCCCCCACAGCAGCAGCGTTGTCCCTTCGATTCCCATGAACGTCGCGCCGGAGAGGTCCGGCACTACCAGGTTGGCTTCCCCACCCCCGCGGTGAGGCACGCCCTGCTCCTGCGCCATCAGGACCGATGGGAAAAAAGCGGACATCGAGCAAAAAGCGGCGCACGCGGCGCGAAGGGCGCCGGATCCAGTTGCGGGGCGACTCATGCGAGACTGATCTCCACGGAGTATTTGCGGCGTTTGGGCGCCAGGACCGACGTTACGCTTCGTCAGGACCGCGCAGCGCACGCCAGAGAAAGTAAACCGGAATGCCCAGCGCAACGAGCGCCAGCCCAGACAGCGCCTGCGCCCGGGTCTTGTCCGCGATCAGCAGCACGACGCAGATCGCCGATCCAAGCAGGATGTAGATGGCCGGCAGGACGGGGTAGCCGATCGCCCGGTAGGGACGAGGGAGGTCCGGCTTCGTTCGCCGCAGAATGAACAGCCCGATCGTCGTGAGCACGTAGAACAGCAGCGCGGCGAATATCACGTAATCCAGCAGCTGCGAGTACGTCCCGGTCAGGCAGAGCGCGCTGGTCCAGACCGCCTGCACTATGAGCGCCATCGAGGGCACGTGATTCTTGTTCAGCACTCCCGCGGAGCGGAAGAACAGACGGTCGCGCGCCATCGCGTAGTACACCCGCGCCCCAGCGAGAATCAGCCCGTTGTTGCAGCCGAACGTGGAGATGAGAATCGCAACGGCCATCAGCGTCACTCCCACCGAGCCGAACATCACCTCCGCCGCGGCGGTTCCGACGCGATCCTGCGTCGCGTACTGGATGCCCCGCTCCAGCACCGTCGCGCCTTCCTTGACTCCTTCGAGCGGGAGGACGTTCAGATACGAGAAGTTGGCCGCGATGTAGAGCAGCGTCACCAGGCCCGATCCCATCACGAGCGCGCGCGGCAGGTTGCGCGAGGGGTCTTTCACTTCCGCCGCGGCGAAGGTGACGTTGTTCCACGCGTCGCTGGAGAAGAGCGAGCCCACCATCGCCGCGCCGAAAGCCACGACGAACGCCGAGGTGAAGTCGACGTTGCCCATGAAGGCGCCCGGCGAGAAATTCGCCGCGAGCGCTGTCGCGTTCCGTCCGATCGTGAGGCCGAGTATGATCAGCATCGCCAGCGCGCCCGTCTTGATGACGGTCAGCGTCGTCTGCACGAGCTTTCCTTCCCGCACGCCGCGCAGGTTGACCCACGTCAGGATCCAGATCGTGATGAGCGCAACGAGCCGCTGCGGCGAAAGCCCGAGCTCCACGGGCCCGCCCGGCGTCGTGAAGCTGAGCTGCGGGAACCAGCCGTACCGCTCGGGCGTGATGTCGGGCCACAGGACGCCGAGAAAGCGGCCGAACGCGACGGCTACCGCGGCGATCGTGCCCGTCTGAATTACGACAAACAGGGTCCAGCCATACAAAAAGCCCATGAGCGAACCCATGGACTCTCTGAGAAATACGTACTGTCCGCCGGCCTTTGGATACATCGCCGCCAACTCGCCAAACGCCAGCGCGCCGAGCAGCGTCAGCACCCCCGTGAGCGCCCACGCCATTATCAGCCAGAACGGCGATCCCACCGTGCGGCTTATGTCCGCCGCGACGATGAATATTCCCGAGCCGATCATCGATCCCGCGACGAGCATCGTCGCGTCGGTCAGGCTCATTGCTTTGATGAACTGCCCGGCGGCGGCCGAATCCTCGGATTCGGCGCTCTGCGGATCGCGGGAGAGGTCTTGGCTCATGGCGCGCGAATGTAGGGCCGCGGCGGGGGGACCGCTAGCGGGAACTCAAACCGAAAACTGCCCAGCTCTTGGCTTCCAGCGTGGAGCTGAGAGCTACGAGTCAGAGGCCACTTAGAACTGCCAAGCTGGTAGCGGTCAGCGGGAAGCTGCCAGCTACGGGCTGGGACGGAATGTTGATGCTGTATCAGGGTCGGTACTGCCAACTGGCGAACGGATGCAAGACTGCTGGCATGAGTGATTTTCGCAAGCTGAAAGTGTGGCAGAAGGCGCACGCGATGTCCCTCCACGCGCACAGCACCGCGAGGCGCATACGAGGGCACGAGCTCGTCGCGCTGCGCAGTCAGATCGTTCGCTCGGCCATGTCCGTGCCCGCCAACATTGTCGAAGGCCGCAACCAGAAGGGCGATGCAGCATTCGCGCGATACCTGCGCATTTCCATAGGGTCGGCCGCCGAGCTCGAATATCACATGATCACCGCCCGCGACGTCGGCGCGATCTCCCCAAGCGACTATCTCTCGCTCTACACCGAGCTATCAGAGGTGAGGATGATGCTGCACGGACTCGTCCGAAATCTCGATCGAACCGGAAAGGACGTCCCAGCCCATAGCCGGTAGCTTCCCGCTCGCAGCTACCGGCTAGGCAGTTCTAAGTGGCCTCTGACTGGTAGCTCTGAGCTGAAGGCCGGAAGCTATCAGCTCGCAATCATCAGCCTAGTTTAGAAGACAAACTGGATATCGATCGTATCCCTAACCGGCACTCCCGTCGCGGTAACTCCGGGGCGGAACCGAAGAGACGTCAGCACGTCCCTCAGCCGCCGGTTGTAACCCCCGTCCTTCGAGGGATTGAATCCCAGCAGCTTTGCGTTCCCGCGCTCATCCACGTCGAACCAGGCGATGAGATGGTACGGCTTGATCCGCGGCGGCGCGGGAAGCGGTGGCAGAAAAACCTGCGTCGGTGTCGGCGGATGATTCACCCCGTCGCCTCCGCCCGTGCCCGGCCCCACGCCCGAGCCGCGCCCCGTCCCCGTGCCGCTGCCGGTGCCGCCACCGGTCCCCGGCCCCGCGCCACCAGCACCAGCCGTGCCCGCACCAGACGTCGCTGTCCCGGATGCCGGCACGGACGCTACCGGCTGCGTCGCAGCGGGAGTGACGGCTGGTGGGACGGGAGTCGAGATCGGCGGCGCCGGAACCAGTGCCGGCGCAGGCGTTGGCGGTGCCGCCGCCGGCCGCGTCTGAATGAATCGCAGCCGCTCGGCGTCCGATCCCGAACCCGATCGGCCACCACCTCCGCCGGCGGGACCCGGGCCTCCCGCGCCCTCCGTGGGGGCCGCAGTGAATCCGTGCGAGAACGGCGACGTGAGCAGCAGCAGCACGATCGTCGCGTGAACAAACACGGACAGCAGATAGCCGCCCGGCCCCTCGCGTTTTCGCGGCGGCGGACCGGCAATGGCGGGAGAAGTTCTGCGCGGCCTGGTCATCTCATGTGATACGGCGGGCAAACCCAAAGGGTTCGCCCGCCGTGATAACCGTGCAACTCGAGGGCCTACGGTGCCGCTGGCGCCGCTTCCTTCGGCGTCACGCCGATGACCTTCACTCCAGCGCCTCGCGACACATCCATCGCCCAGATCACATCCGCGTATTTCACCGTCGGATGCCCCTTCACGAAGATGATCTTGTCCGGACGCGGATCGTAAATCTTCTTGAGCTCCGCGGCGAGCGCTCCCTTCGCGATCGGGTTCTTGTTGACCTGGAACTGTCCGCCCGGCAGCACCTCGAGCACGATCTGCGCCGGGGGCGGACCCGACGACGGTGGCGGATTCGGATCCGGCAGCTGCAGATCAATCGCCTTCCGCGACAGCGGAATCACCAGCATGAAGATGATCAGGAGCACGAGCAGGATGTCGATCATCGGCACCACGTTCGGCTCGTTCGAGAGCGTGTTCTCCGAGGTCGAGCTTACGCTCATTCCCATTACGGGGTCCCCCCTTCAGGCGCGCGCGGCGGCGTCTGGAGCAGGTTGTCGCTCGCCACGAGCGACTGCGTGCCGGGCGTCTGGTCCGTGATCATTCCGGCCACCCGGACCTTGTTCTTCGCCGCGATGTCCAGCGCGTCCAGAATCTTCGAGTACTCGAGATCCCGGTGCGCCTTCACGTACAGCAGGAAGTCCTCTTCCCTCGCACCAAAAATGTCGTTCAGCCGCGGGCCCAGCTCCGCGTTCGGGATCGGCGCGCGGTTCAGGTAGTACTGCCCGTTCGCGTCGATGCCGAGCACCTGGTCCGTGTCCTCTTCAGGATGCGGCTTGAGGTTCTGCCCCTGCGGCGGGACCGCCTGAAATCCGGCGCTCACCGCGGGTATCACGAGCATGAAGATGATCAGCAGCACCAGCATGATGTCGATCATCGGCACCACGTTCGGCTCCGCCTTGATGCTACCGCCACCACCTACGGACATTCCCATCGCCGTATCTCCTGGTAGGTGGGCGGTTAGCCGGCGATCGGGTCGGTGCCGGCCGAAGCCGCAGTGTTGAACTCACGCGTGAAGCGCGACCGGCCATACTCGCCGCTGACGCCACGGATCAGGTAATCGATGAATTCCTTGGAGGTGTACGTCATCTCCGCGGCGAGATTCTCGATCTTCACCTGGAAGTAGTTGAATCCCCACACCGCGGGAATCGCGACGAGCAGACCGAGCGCGGTCGTCAAAAGCGCCTCGGAGACACCGGCCGAGATGGCGCCGATACCGCCGGAGCCGGACACCGCCATGCCCTGGAACGCGTTGACGATACCCATCGTGGTGCCGAGCAATCCGACGAACGGAGCCGTCGCGCCGACGGTCGCCAGCACGCCGTTGCCGCGCTTCATGTCGGTGAGCGTCATGAGCATTTCGCGCTCGACCGCGCGCTCAGCCGAATTGATGTCGTTGACGGACACCGATCCGTCCTGAATGAGCGGCTTCACCTCCGTGAGCGCGCCGCCGAGAACGCGGGCGACGTGCGACTTCTTGTACCGCTCGGAGAGGTTGATCGCCTCGGTGATATTGTCCTCCTCGAGGAACTGGGAGAACTCGGGGGCGAACTTGCGCGTCTCAGCCTGGGCCTTGCGCAGATCCCACCACTTCTTGACGAACACGGACATCGACCAGACCGACATGATCAGAAGAACGAATACGATGCCCTTGGCGAACCACATCATCGAGTGCCACATCTCCAGCAGCGAGATCTGCATAACGCGGTGTTCTCCGGTTTCGGTTGAGAGTGGAGCGGTTTAGTTCTGGATGTTGAACACGAAATTCTGCTGCACCAGCTGGCGAACCTTGCGGCCGCCGACCTCCGCCGGATAGAAGCGCATCCGCGGGAGGTGGGACCTGACCGCGGAAGCGAACAGGTCGTTGGTCGCCTTCAGTACCTTGAAGCTGCCGGTCTCGATGCGACCGAGCGTATCGACGACGAACTGGGCTCCGACTTCACCGCCGGTACCCGTCGAGCGAAGCGCCTCCGGGAAGGCGACCTGCTGCGTGCTGCCGATTGGCTCCACCTGTTTCTCCACCTGGAACGAGAAGTACGTCTGGTTGCTGGTGAGGTCGATCGGACGGCCGCCGACCACGCCGGTAGCCGTACCACCAGCAACTCCCTTGCCGCTGAAGTCTTCTTCGTTCGTTACCCGCCTCGAAAGATCGATCTTTGGAATGTCGATCGGGATTTCGACCGGCGCGCGGAGCACCTGGAACCCCTTCGGCGGCGGCACCACCGCGATCTTCTCGGGCGGAGGCGGCTCTTCCTTCTTGACCTCGACTTCCTTGGCTTTCGGAGTCTCGACGAACTTGATGTTCTCCTGACGATCCTTCTCGGCATCGAGCCCCGCCGACGCGGTGGCGTACACTGCGGCGACCGCGACCAGTGAGTGCAGCACGATGCTCATGATGGTGCCGGTAGCGCTTTTCTTTCTCTTCGGCTGCGATTCGATCAGGTGGTTGAACATTCTATCCGTCCCCTCTCTCGAAAAAGCGAATGGTGAGCCGGGCCGTGACCCGACTCGTTCTCGGCGGTTCAAGATCCTGATTGAACGTACCCCGGCATGGGCGGGAGGGAATCTGGAGCGGATTAAGGTTCGATGAAGCTTTGCGCGGCGTCTGCGGGAGCCAACGGAAGCGTCACGGTGAACAAGCTCCCCTTTCCGAGCCGCGACGTGACGGTCAGCGCGCCGCCGTGCGCGTGGGCTATCCATTGGCTGATCGCGAGCCCCAGGCCGGACCCTCCGCCACCGCCGTCGTCGTCGCGGGTGCGCGCCATGGTCCGCGACCGCACGCGGTCAGCTCTCCAGAAGCGGTCGAAGACATAAGGAATGTCCGCGGCCGCGATCCCGATGCCGGTATCGCGGACTACGAAAGCGGCATGTCCTGGGTGCCGCCCGAGCCCGATGTCCACTCTCCCGCCCGCGGGCGTGTACTTGATCGCGTTCGTGACCAGGTTGAGGAACAGCTGGCGCAGCCGCGCGGCGTCGCCCATCACCACGGATTCGGCTGAGAACGGCATCGTCACATCAACCTTGGCGGATTCTCCGAGAATCAGCGCGGTCTCGTACACGTCCCGGACCAGGGGCGCGAGCGAGACGGGCTCGAGGTGAAGCTCGACGCGGCCCTCGTCGGCCCGTGCCAGCGTCAGCAGGGTCTCCACGAGGTCGGCCATCCGCGCGGTCTCATGCAGCGCTTCCTCGAGCGCGACCATCTTCTCTGATTTTGACGCGCGCTCGCTCATCGCCCGCTCGACGTCGGCGCGTAGCACCGTGAGCGGCGTCTTGAGCTCGTGGCTCGCGTCCGCGGTGAATCTCCGCAGCCCGAGGAACGACTGCTCGAGCCGGTCTATCATGGCGTTGAGGGTGGAGACGAGATCCGACAGCTCGGCGCGGTTGTCGTCCACGGGGAGACGGCGGTGCAAGCTCCGCCCGTCTGTGATCGCCGCGACCTCGTCCGAGATTCTCCTGAGCTGCTCGAAGGGCTTGCCCAGCACGACCCACGCCGCGGTGAGAGCGCTCGCGAGGATCAATGGAAAGAGGAAGAAGACGGTGATGATGTACTCTCGCGGCGCTTCCACTCTCCCGCCCGCGTGCACACCCGCGATGACGCGGGTGAGCGCGGTGCTCGGACCGCCGATAGACCGCGCCACCAGCAACACCCCGCCATTGACGTCGAGCAGCGCCGCCGGGCCGTCGTCGGGCACCTCCGGCAGGACGTTTCTGATCGCGGTCCAGTCGTCCGGCTCCAGATCCATCAACGGCTGGGAGACGAACACCACGGCGCTGTCGCGGTCCACGACGATTAGATAGTCCGGCAGCGCTTCGAAGATGCGCCACAGCCGCGGCGCAAGGACGCGGCGCGTCGGCGCGCCCTCGGATCCCAGCAGCGGCTCCTCCGTCAGCGTGTCACCGGCCTGCGCCGCCTCCTGGATCACGCGCGCCGCGAGCGATGCCTGCGCCGCGGCGTGGGCGCTCAGGTCACGATAGACGTATGCGCGGCGCGACAGCCAGAGCGAAATCGACAGCGCGGCCAGCGCGGCGGTGAGCGTCGCCGCGAAGACGAGAATCAGCCGCACGCGGGTGGACATCAGCTCTCACCCGGGTCTCGAATGGCGTACCCCACGCCCCGCACCGTCGAGATCAGCTTCGGCGAGCGCCCGGCGTCGATCTTCTTCCGCAGATGGTTGATCACGACGTCCACGATATTGGTGCCGGGATCGAAGTGATATCCCCACGCGTATTCCGTGATGAGCGTGCGGCTCATGACCCGCCCGGGATGCCGCATGAGATACTCGAGCACCGTGTATTCCTTGGGCGTCAGCTCGACCTGCACCCCGGCGCGGTGCACCTTCCGCGTGGCCCGGTCGAGCACCAGGTCGCCCACGTGCAGCTCCGGCAGGGCAAGCACGACGGGTCGCCGCGCGAGCGCCTCCACGCGCGCGAGCAGCTCTTCCAGCGCGAAAGGCTTCGTGACGTAATCGTCCGCGCCGGCGCGAAGCGCGTCCACCTTGGCGTCCACCGCGTCCTGCGCGGTGAGCACGAGCACCGGCTTCTCGAACCCCCGCCCACGGAGATCGCGCAGCACCTCCATCCCCGATTTCCCCGGAAGCCGCATGTCGAGCACGATCACGTCGTAGGATCCGGCCTCGGCCAGACGCTGCCCCTCGTCACCGGACGCGACCAGATCGACTTGCCACCGCTGCTCTTCGAGACCTCGTTTTACGAAAGTGCCGACCGTGGGGTCGTCCTCGATTACGAGAACCCTCATCCGCCCTGTGTATCGCGCGGGCGCACGAATCCGTACTCGCGGATTTTACGGTACAGGGTCTTCGAGGAAATGCCGAGCCTCGCCGCGGCGTTGCCCTGATGCCAGTTCGTCTCGGCCAGCACCGCCTGGATGTGCTGTCGCTCCAGCTCGGCGAGCGGAAGATTGGAAGTCGGCGTGGACCTTCCGCTGATGCCGGGCACCAGCAGCTCATCCTTCCCGATCACGTCGTCGGTGGCGAGCATCACGGCGCGCTCCACCACGTTCTTGAGCTCGACGACGTTGCCGGGCCAGCTGTACTGAGACAGAGCGGTTATCGCCTCGGCGTCGAAGGTCCGCTGGCGTGACCCGCTGTGCTTCTCCAGGAAATGGTTCGCCAGCAGTGTCACGTCTCCGGGCCGCTCCCGCAGCGGCGGAAGGTGCACTGCAAACGCCGACAGCTCGGACATGAGCACGGGGGAAAAGCGCCCCGCCGACACCGCGACGGAAAGATCCCGCGCCGTGGTAGCAATCACCCGCGCGGTCAAGGGGATCAGATCACTGCCGCCGGCCCTCGTGAAGCGGCCGGTAAGCAGCGCCTGAAGCAGCTTTTCCTGCAGCGCCGGCGTCAGCGCGTGCACGTTGCTGATCACGACCGTTCCGCCTCCCGCCGTCTCGAGAGCGCCCGGCCGCGGGCGATTGGCGCCCGGGTGCGATCCCGCTTCATGCCCGAATAGCTCGCTGTCGACGTCGTACTCGGTGGGGCCGTCCGCATCTACGCGCGTGCACTGTCCGATCCCTGTCGCCGCGTGAATCTCCCTGATGAAGACATCCTTGCCCGTCCCGCGCTCTCCGCTGACGAGTACAGGGGACCTGCTGGCCGCAATTTCCGCGATCCGCTGCACCGCGGACAGGACTCGCGGATCATGGCTGGTGATCCGTTCCTCCTCAGCGACTCGCCCCAGCTCCGAGTGAAGCCGCGCGTTCTCCGCCGCGAGATCGTGCTTTTCTCCCGCTTTCTGGACGACGACTTCGATCTCTTCCATCCGGTACGGCTTCGTGACGTAGTCGTACGCGCCGAGCTTGACCGCGGTGATCGCCGTGTCGACCGTCCCATCCCCCGTCATGATCACTACTTCCGGTGGCTCGGGCTCGTTGCGCATCTGTCGCAGGACTTCCAGGCCGTCCAGGCCGGGCATGTTGATGTCCACCAGCGCGACATCGAACGCATGCTCCCGAAGCTCAGCCAGCGCGGTGGTTCCATCCCGAACCCCGACCGTGTTGTGCCCCTTTCCGCCGAGATAGCGCTCGAGCAGAGCGAGAAGACTCTCGTCGTCCTCGGCGATCAAAACATTTCGAGTACGGATTGGAACTCCTTGTCAGTTACGCAAAGGGTACGTCTTGTACCGCAATCGGAAAAGATGACCGAAGTGGACGAAAAGTCGTGTCAACTTGGCAGAGGGCGCAGGCGATCCGACAGCGAGGTTTGGCCAAATCGGCAACTCGTTGCAGGTACAGCGGTTGCGCAGGAATTGGGCCGCGGAATGACCCCTTAGACCATCAACCAAAGGAGGCAACAAGATGCTGTACGGGACCACTCTCGCTGCCCCATTCGGCCTTCGCAGGGAGATCGACAAGCTGTTCGACGAAGCGATGGGGGGTGGCGGGCGCCGCATGGGCTGGGCTCCGCCGGTAGACATCCAGGAGGACGAGAGAGAGATAGCCATCGTGGCCGAGCTGCCCGGGCTGAAGCCGGAGCAGGTCGAGGTGACGTGCGAGAACGGAGTGCTGATCATCCGCGGCGACAAGTCCGAGGAGCGGAAAGAGAACGACCAAAACCGGCGCTACCATCTCATCGAGCGGACGTACGGTGGCTTCAGCCGTTCGTTTCAGCTGCCGCAGGGTCTGGACGAGTCGAAGATCGAGGCGAGCTTCGAGAATGGCGTCCTGACGGTGCACGTGCCGAAGGCGGCGCTGCCGCAGCCCAAGAAGATCCATATCAGTTCCCGCCCCAACAGTCAGGGCCGGGTCGAATCGGGCAACGCCTCCTAGAAAGAGCTGACTTCATCCCAAAAAAAGGCGAGTCCGAAGACTCGCCTTTTTTTTCTTGCTGCGTTACCGCCGGATCAATGCACTTCGGTCCACGCGCGCTCACTGATTCGGCGCGGGTTGGCGGCGCCCGCCATCGCTTTTTCGACCGCGCAGCTCGAGTAAATGATGGTAGCGTCGCCGAGCACGGTGTTTTGATCCAGCTGGACGTTGGCGGCCATCACGCCCCCATTCAGCTTGCCCCCGGTGCCGGTCGTTTTGATGCGGCCGCGAACGATCACCGGCCCGTAGAACTCGAACCCGCCCGAGATCTCGAGATCGCCGTCCACCAGCAGGATTCCCTGGCCCTTGTTGCCGGACAGCTTGAGGGTACTTGTCGTGCCCTTGTGGTGAATGATCGGGAAGTAGTTCTCGCACGCGTTGGCGGGCGTCGTGTGTGACGGAGCGCCCCAGTTAGATGCGACACTCTTGTCGCACACCCCGTTCGTCACCACGGGGTTGATCTGGCTGAAGGTGGTGGTACCTGTGATCACTTTCGTCGCCGCCGCGGTAAGCGAACCCCAGTCTTCGTCGCCGAACTCGAAGTATTTGGTCGTGTCGCCGGCGGACGCGGCCTGGAGGATCTTGGGCGAGCCCGTGACCGTGTGAGCGGTTCCCGAGTAGGTGATCTGCGTTGAATCCGCTATCGCGACGCCGGCCAGCGTGTCGTTCGCCGCCGGGCAGTCGGACCAACCACCGGGATTCGTATTCTTCCCGTTGATGACCGACGAGCCACCGATCTGTGTTGTGCCGCGCACGGTCAGCGCACCGAGAAAGTCGAAATCCGGCGCGGAAAGCCGGACGCTCAGCAGCGTTTTCTTCCGCGAACGGGCCAGCCGGCCGGTCCCCGCGGTAGCGGAGGAAATCAACGAGTAGGCCCTGGGGGTCAGCTTGGTGACGACGACCGTATCGACCCACCCCGTTCCCGCATACGTCATCGTGTCCATGCCGCCTACGGGCAAGGAGTACATGCCGACGTTATCCCATCCAGCGAGCGTGGTGTTCAACCCGAGCTCCGCCGCCCGGAACGCCCGCTCGTGCACCAGCGAGCCCTGGCTGATCTGGCTTTCCTGGCTCGACACGAAGAACACGCCCGCGATGAGCGCGCCTATCACTACGATGCCGCCAAGCGCGGCGACGATTGCGATCCCTTTCCGTTGATCCTTCATCAGAACACCTCCATCCACGCGCGATCGACGACTCGCTTCGGCGGAATAGCGTTTTGCAGGGCCTTGCTCAGCGCGCAGCTCGAGTAAGTGATCAGCGCGGTGCCAAGCACTTCGTTGGTGCCGCCTGAGACGTTCGCGGCAGCCAGTGCACCCCGGACCGTGTTGGTTCCTGTCGTCGTCACGGTTCCTCTAACGACGATTGGACCATTGAAAGTGAAACCACCCGAGAGCTTGAGGTTGCCCTCGACGAAGAGAATCCCCTGCCCGGACCCCGAGCTGAGGTTGAAATCGGACGTTCCCTTTGCGTGGATGATCGGGAAGTAGTCCTTGCAAGCGCCAGCGCCGGATGCATCGCCCCAGTTGTTGCTGGCTGAGGTGTTGCAGCTCCCGTCGGCGTTGTACTTGGGACCCACCGAATTCACGGACTGGCCCGGCTCAAAAACCTTCGCCGCGTATTTCGTCACCGACGACCAGCTCTCGTCTCCGAAGTCGAAGTACGTTGAAGTGTCGGCCGCGTTAGTGTCGTTGGGCGAGGATGCCGGCGCGCCGAGCATGCAGCTGTTCGCCGGGCACCCAACCAGGGTGAGCGCCCCGCCACCCGCAGCGAGACCCGCGACGTTCGCCAATGCGCCGGGACACGCCCATCCAGCCGGGTTGACGTCGAGGCCCGAGAGGAGCGAGCTGCCGCCCGTCTTCGAGGCGCCTCTGATGGTGAGCGCGGCGGGAAAATCCATTATCGGAACGCTCAGCCGGACGAGCAGCGCATTGCGTCGGCGCGCTTCGCCCTGAATCCCGCCGAATGCCGTGCCCGTCGAAACAATGAGATAGGAAGTGGCGTTGAGTCGCGTGATCGTGACCGAATCCCGCCATCCTTTCGCGCTCGAGTCGTACACGATTTTCTTCGTCCCGCCGATCGCGAGCAGCACCATCCCCGCGTTGTCCCAACCCGCCAGGGAGGTATTCAATCCGAACTCCGCCGCGCGGAACGCACGCTCCTGCACGAACGTGTTCGTGCCGACCCGAAGCTCCTGATTGGAAGTGAAGAACACGCCGGCGATCATGACGCCGATGATCACGAGGCCGCCCAGCGCGGTAGCCATCGCGATGCCCGCTCGGTCGCGCACCGCCGCGACCAGTCCGGCCCGGGCGCGCATTACTTCCGGTTGCGGATCGCTACGCTGAATCGCAGCGAATCGCCTACCTGGGTGTTCTTGTACCCGCCCATGTCTACCGTACCCTGTGTCTGGCCCCGAACGACAATGCTTACCTGCGCCACGTTGGCGGGGACGGCTGTTACGACACCCGCTTCGTTCTGATAAGTGAACGAAACTCCCTTGTTGACGCCACTCCCGGCCAGGAACGGCCCGGCTATGGGCTGGGGCGGGCCGACGCAGTCGGGCGAGCAATACCCCAGGTACCACGCCTGGTCCGTCGCCTGGTACAAGCTGTACCTCGTCCTGCGGACGAAGCGGAGCGGCGTGC
>DATLBG010000112.1:0-12322 GCA_035527035.1 Gemmatimonadaceae bacterium
CGAGGACGTGCTCTCGACGGCGGACATCTTCATCACGGCGACGGGCAACAAGGACGTCATCACCGCCGACCACATGTCGAAGATGAAGGACAAGGCGATCGTGGCGAACATCGGCCACTTCGACAACGAGATCGACATGGCCGGACTCAAGACGACCAGGGGAATCAAGCGGATCAACATCAAGCCGCAGTACGACGAGTGGGTGTTCGCCGATGGGCACAGCGTGATGATTCTAGCGGAAGGCCGCCTGATGAACCTCGGCTGCGCCACCGGACATCCGAGCTTCGTGATGTCGGCCAGCTTCACCAATCAGGTGATGGCGCAGATGGAGCTGCACGCGAGCGCGGAGAAGTACGAAAAGAAGGTGTACACGCTCCCGAAGGCGCTGGACGAGAAGGTCGCGCGCCTGCATCTCGACAAGCTCGGCGTGAAGCTGACGCAGATGACGGACGCGCAGGCGGCGTACCTCGGCGTGCCGATGAACGGGCCGTACAAGCCGGATCACTACAGGTATTAGGCATTAGGTATTAGTGACCGCAAACAATAAAGGCCCCGCGACGAGCGGGGCCTTTTCTTTTGTGCGCGCCGTCTCCCTACCGAATGCCGAGCTTCAGCTTGGTCCAGATCAACACTACGGCGCACCCGTCGAGGCCCTGGAACTCGATCGGCGCCATGCTGGCGGAATAGGCTTCGATCGCCGCCACTTCGCCCGGAGACATGAATTCGTCCGGATGCGACGTCCACTTGACGCCATCCACCCAGAAAACGGTGCAATTCTCTCCGCTCGACGTCCCCCCGCGGTAAAGCGATGGCAACATCGTGAGGTAATCGTCGATACGGAATGCGTTTCGCCGCTCGAGCTGCTCCTGCGTAAGAAACCGGCCGACTCCCACGCGTCGGCGGTTGGTGAAGCCCACCCGCTCGAGCGCAACCTCGTGCCTGGCTTTCACCAACACCGCCGCGAGAACGGGTACGAAAGGAGCCAGCTGCACTGTCACTTCGCGCGGCGCGCGTCGCGTGAGATTCACGATGACTTCGGCCGGCGCGTAGCCAAGCCGGCGAACGATGAGGGCTTGAGTGCCGGGACGCTGGCCGTCCATTGAAAAGCGGCCCGCGGAATCGGTGACCGCGGCATTCGGACTCCAGGCGAACCCTGCGCGCGCCCCGACCACCGGCTTCCCCGTCGAGTCCACGACGGTGCCACGCAGTGACGCGCCCCGACGCGCGGCTGGCACGGGTGCTTCCGCAGCAACGCCCGCGGGCGAAGCGTCGAGGAAGATCGTCGCCGTACCGAACGCGGCCTGGTCGTAAGCGACGTGTACCGCCGACGTGCTGTCGGTGCCGCGAACGGCCAGGATGTCAGCGGAGAGGTCGGTCGGCAGATAGCAGAGCTTGAAACGGCCCTCCGCGTCGGTCGTCGCGCCTCGGCGGTGCGCGTCCGAGCTGAAGCCTTCACGACTTATGCGCAGCTCGGTCCACGCCACGGACACCTCGACGCCTGCGAGCGGCTCTTCCCTGTCGGCATCGAGCACCACGCCGAAGACCGCGCCCGCGTCGGCGGCGCTCGCCTGGCACTTGCTGCGGATGATCGTGCGCGGCGAAGGGATGCCGAGGTCCAGCGTGACCGTAACGCCGGGAACGAACTCGAGGGGCGGCGCATAAACCCTCACGCCGAGCGTGTCGAGGATTTCGTGGAACAGCTCGACCGCGTAGCTGCCCGCCGGCACGCTGTCCACGCGATAGCGCCCCAGCGAGTCGGTGAACGCGAAGCGCGAAGTGCCTTCCACTTTGACCGCCGCTCCGCGCAGCGCCCCGCCGCGGACGCTGTCTACCACCACGCCTTCGAGCGTTCCAAGCGCCGGAGATCGCGCGCCTTGCGCGGTTGCCTGCGACGCGATCGCGAGAAACGCGGCAACGAGCGTACGCATCATGCCGCAAATGTTCTCACCAAAGACCGGACAACGAAAGGGGCGCCTTTCGGCGCCCCTATTCCTGCTTGTAGTCCCCGGCACGCTACAGCCGCAGCTTCCAGCGCGTCCAGATCACTACGGTGGAGCACCGGTCGTTCCCTCGCGTGGTCAAAGTCTGGAACTCTGCCGGCGTGAAGCTCCCGGAGTAAACCTCGATGGCCTCGATCTCGTCCGGCATGATAAAATCCTCCGGCGAACTGCCTCGCCAGAAATTCCCGTCCACCCAGTAGTTCACGCATCCCCCCCCGCTGAATCCGTCGCCCGGACGCCGCAGGCCGGGAATGCCCTCGAGCAGGTTCGAGATCCGATGCGCGTTGCGGTTGCGGATGAAATCGCGTTCGAGATAGCGGCCGGTACCCCGAGTTTTGCGCTGGTTGAAGCCGACGCGCTCGAGCGCGGCCAACCGGTTCCCCTCGATGACCACGGCCGCGAGCACCGGCACGTACTGTTGCATCTGCACGGCGACCACGTTGTTCCGGAGCGGAGTGAGATTCACCGCGATCTCGATAGGCATGTACCCGAGTCGCCGAACCACGAGAGCGTGCGTGCCCGTCGGTTGCCCGGACAGGGTAAACGTGCCGCTCGAATCGGTCGTCGCGGCGTTGATGCCGCCGGTTATCGATACGTGCGCGGTCGGGATTGGACGGCCGTTTCCGTCCACGACCGTTCCGGAGACGGTGGCAGTTCCGGCAGAAGGGACCCTGATCGTATCGCGAGCGGCGTCGGCATTCTGTACGACTGATCCGGGAAGCAGGAACGTCGCCAGTCCGAGCAGCGCGTCACCGAATTCGATCACGACCTTCCCCGTACTGTCGCCGCCTCGCTGAACGAACGCCTCCGCAGCCAGCTCGGGCGGCAGCCCGCAAATCTTGTAGTAGCCGCGCGCGTCCGTTTCGGCCTGTCGCCGGCGCGGCTCGCTGCGCACGCCCGTGCGCTCGCTGATCGTCAGATCGGTCCAGTTCAATGAGACCTGCGCGCCGGCTACGGGCTGTTCCGTGGCCGCGTCGAGAACCTGCCCGAACAGCGCGCGATCCTCCTCGGCTCCTCTCGCGGGTCCGCACTTCGCCGTGACGATAGACAGCTGCGATGGAACGGCCAGCACCATCTCGACTGTGTCGCCCGCGGCGAACCGCGTGCGCGGGGATACTACGCCGAGCGAGAGCGTGTCCAGCAGCGGATCGAACAGCGCCACCTGGTACTCGCCGGGCGGGATGCTGTCGATTCGGAAGCGGCCGAGCGAATCGGTGAACGTCATGCGGGACGGTCCGAGCAGGCCGACGGTGGCTCCGCGAAGGTATCCACCGCGGACGCTGTCCACGACGACTCCTGTGAGCACGGAATGGCGCGCGGGCGACGGTGTCTGGGCGGCAAGGTCGGCGCAAGGCACGACGAATATCGCAGCTGCAAGAAGTCGTCGAAGCATCAGTCGATGGGCACAGGTGAAGTAGACGAACAGGTTGGTGGCAAATTAGACCGGGCCGCGCGCGGAGCAGGCACGAGAGACCGCTTTCCCGTGCGCGCAGCGTCACAGACTTCAGCGACGGTCGCGCTCATTCCGCGCCATTCGCCCGCACGCGCCGGATCCAGCAGCGCATGGCGGCGGGCGACCTCGCTGCGGTACCACGCGGTGGCGAGCAGTGGAATCGTCACGACGGTCACGTCGGTTCGAAAGCGCTCGACGCGCTGCGCGTACCAGAGCGGGTACGTGTCGTTGTCGCCGGCCGCGAGCAGCACGCCTCCGCGGGGGACGCTGCGGAGAAGGGAGCGGGCCGTATCGCGCGCGGCGGTCGCCTCCAGGCTTCCGCGCCGGTCGACGGCGCTCCAGTTCAGTGCGATGGGGGCGGCCACGACTGCCATACCCGCCACCCGGTAGATGGTTCGCGGCGCGGCGCCCGGGGCTCGCGCGCTCAGCCGTCCCGCCAGCCGGGTCGCGCCGAACCCTGCCCACAGTCCCCACACGAGGAACGACGTCGCAAAGAAATAGTCGCGCTCGCGGGCTTCGCGCGGCGCGCCGGGAGGCAGCACCCCTTCGCCGAACGATGGACCGGCCTTGAGGTTCAAATACAGGATCACGCCGAGGGAGGCCGTCGCGAACAGCACCGCCAGCGCCCGCCAGCTCCGGCGGTCCAGCGACCGGTGAACGGCGCTGCCGTAGAGCGCGAGTCCCGCGAAGACGATCGTCACCGCCGTTCGCGCCGGTGACGGCGGCGGAGACGGATGGAGCCCGAGCGCATATTGCCAGTCAGCGTACTCGAACCAGTTCCCTATCTGCAAATACAGCGGCGCCTGCCGCGAGAAGAATCCCGGATCGGCGTACTGCTCTCGTCCGAGCACGTCCAGGAATGCGGTCCAGTCGGCGGGGTTTCCCTGATTCACCCACGGATCGTGCTGCGCGCGCACGATCAGGAAGAGAGCGACCGAGGCACCGAGCGCGGCGAGAATCCCGAGCTGGAGGAGACAACGCGGACCGAGGTTTCGCGGGCGTCCGACGAGCATCATCGCCGCGGGGACAACGACGAGCGCCGAGAGATGCAGCGCGTACGCGAGTCCGCACGCGTAAGCGCAGAGCACGACCCATCGCCACCCGGCGCCCTCCCCGCCCGACCCGGCGCGGTCGGCGGCCCGGAGTATCAACACCGAAGCGAGCAGCGCCAGCGCGTACACCTCTGCCTCGTTCGCGTTGCGCCACACCGTAGATGCCGCGCCGGCGCAGATCGCCGCCGCGAACGCGGCCATGCTGTCGCGCGTCCAGCGCGCGAGCATCGAGCCGAGCAGCGCCACCGCCGCCGCCGTTGCGACCGCCGACAGCAGATTCACCCGGACCGCAAAATCGAGCGGCCAGAGAAGCAGCGTCCAGACTTTTCCCACCAGCACGTACAGCGCGGTGCCGGGCGGGTGCGGAATGCCGAGCGAGTGAACGGCGGCTATGAGCTCGCCTGAGTCCCACCAGGTGACGGAGGGGGCGAGAGTGGCGGAGTAGATCGTCAGGAGTAGGGCGAACGCGGACCAGGGAACTGCGCGGCGTGCTGCGCAGTTCAAACTCACAACTGAGAACTCAAAACTCCCCACGCTGCGTCCAACGCTTGCCGGTGCCCCCGAACGTCATGCACCCGAAACACCCCCGCCCCTCGCGTCAACGCGACCACCGCGACCCCAACGCTCCCCAAATCCCGCTCCACCGCCCGCTCGACTCCCGTCAGCTCCCCGATCATCCGCTTGCGCGACACCCCGATCATCACCGGAAACCCCATCCCGCGAACCCGCTCGAGCTCCCGCAGCACCGCCAGTGAATGCTCCGACGTCTTCGAGAATCCGAACCCCGGATCCACGACGATGCTCGACCGCTCGACTCCGGCCGCAAGCGCGCGCTCCACGCTCGTGCCGAGCTCGCGAATCACTTCGCCGGTGACGTCGGTGCCGTAGCTCGCGTGGGCATACGACGCCATCTCCGCCACGCTCCCGCGCGAGTGCATGAGAATGACGCCGCAGCGCGCGGCCGAGCAGACGCCCGCCATCCCGTCGTCCAGGCGAAAGCCGGAAACGTCGTTCACGATGGACGCGCCGGAATCGAGCGCGTGCCTCGCAACCCCTGACTTCACGGTGTCCACCGAGATAACCGCGTCCGGCCTGGCCGCCAGCACGCCCTCGATCACCGGTATCACGCGCCTGAGCTCTTCATCCTCGCTCACCGGCGCCGCGCCCGGCCGGGTGGACTCGCCGCCGATGTCGGCGACGTCCGCGCCCTGCTCCAGAACCTCGAGAGCCCGCGCTATCCCGCGATCGAGCGAATAAGAATCACCCCCGTCGCTGAAGCTGTCGGGGGTGACGTTGACGATCCCAAGCAGGACCGGCTTGCTGATCTCGATTGTCCGCCCGCCAAAATTCCAGCGGGAGCGCGCGCTGTCGCCGGCCGCGGCCGACGGCGTCACGCCGGAGACGGCTCCGGTCCCGCCAGAAGCGGAGGCTTCGCGGTCTTCGTCTGCGCGGCCGGCGCTGCGACCGCGCGCGGGGGCTGCGCAGGCGGCTCCGGCGCGCGCGGCGGAAGCTGCTCGCCCCGCGCCAGCGTCAGCACCTCGTCGCCGGTCAACGTCTCGCGCTCGAGCAGCGATCCCGCGACCGAGTGCAGCAGGTCGATGTTCGCGCTCAGCGTCTCGAGCGCGCGCGAATACGCCTCGCGAATCACGCGCTCGACCTCGGAGTCCACCAGCTGTGACGTGCGCTCCGACACCTCGCGCCGGTGCTGCAGCTCGCGGCCTAGAAATACTTCCTGCTCGTTGTCGCCGACCAGGATCGGCCCGATCTTGTCCGACAGTCCCCACTGCGACACGTACCGCCGCGCGATCGCGGTCGCCTGCTGGATGTCGCTCGCCGCGCCGGTCGTCACGCGCTCGCGACCGAATACCAGCTCCTCGGCGGTGCGTCCGCCGTACGCCATCGCCAGCCGCGCCTCGATCTGCTTTCTCGTGACTGAGACGCGATCGTCTTCCGGCAGCGTGAACGCGAGACCCAGCGCCCGCCCGCGCGGAACGATCGTGACTTTGTGCAGGGGATCGTTCCCCTCGACCTTGATCGCGCAGATCGCGTGACCGGCCTCGTGGTACGCGGTGAGCCGCTTCTCCTCGTCCTTCATCACCATGGACTTCCGCTCGGCGCCGAGCATGACCTTGTCCTTGGCGTCCTCGAAGTCCACCATGTACACCTTGTCGTGATTCCGCCGCGCCGCGAGCAGCGCCGCTTCGTTCACCAGATTGGCGAGATCGGCGCCCGCCATGCCGGGGGTACCGCGCGCGAGCGTCATGATCTCGACGTCGTCGGCCATAGGCTTGTTGCGCACGTGCACCTTGAGGATTCCCTCGCGGCCGCGCAGGTCCGGGGCGTCAACGATGATCTGCCTGTCGAAGCGGCCCGGCCGCAGCAGCGCGGGATCGAGCACGTCGGGGCGGTTCGTCGCGGCGATCAGGATCACGCCCTCGTTCGACTCGAACCCGTCCATCTCGACGAGCAGCTGGTTGAGCGTCTGCTCGCGCTCGTCGTGCCCGCCGCCCAGGCCGGCGCCGCGGTGACGACCCACTGCGTCGATCTCGTCGATGAAGATGATGCACGGAGCATGCGCCTTGCCCTGCTCGAACAGGTCACGAACGCGGCTGGCGCCGACTCCGACGAACATCTCGACGAAGTCCGAGCCCGACATCGAGAAGAACGGCCTGCCGGCCTCGCCGGCGACGGCGCGAGCGAGGAGCGTCTTGCCGGTTCCCGGCGGTCCAACGAGCAGCGCGCCCTTGGGCAGCCGTCCGCCGAGCTTCGTGAACTTCGCGGGATCCTTGAGGAACTCGATGATCTCCTCGAGCTCGACCTTCGCTTCGTCCGCGCCCGCGACGTCGGCGAAGGTGACCTTCGGGGTGTCGCCGGTCAGCAGCTTCGCCTTCGACTTGCCGAACGAGAACGCCTTCGCGCCGCCCGCCTGCATCTGCCTGAAGAGGAAGATCCAGAAGGCGACGATCAGCAGGATTGGCAGAAACGTGACGACGGTGGCGCCGAACGACGCGCGCTTGGCTTCAGCGTGGATCTCGACGTTGTGCGCGCGCAGGCGCGCTACCTCGTCCTCCGAGTTCTCCACGGGCAGACGCACGTTGAACTTCGCGACCTCGCGGCGATTGACGAGCACCTTCTTCTTGAACTCGCCCGTGATCGCGCTGCCGGCTTCGATGCTCACCTTGGAGATGTTTCCAGCGAGCAGCTCCCGGTCGTACTGGGTGTACGAGATGATGGGCGCCTGGTCGGCTCCCTTCCCCGAAAACTGGATGAAGGCGACCGGTATCAGGATCACCAGGATCCAGAACGAGATCGTCTTCGAGACGCTCCCCCAGTTCAGGGGCTTTCTCGGCGGCTTGGGAACGGGCGCTTGAGCGGGCATGGCTATAAAGAAAGGTATCAGGTATCAGCGATCAGGTATCAGTCATTTTGGCGATACTCGCTCTATCTGATACCTGATACCTGATACCCCAAAACTGTCATTCCAAGCTCGCGATATACGGCAGATGCCTGAAATCTTCCGCGTGATCCAGGCCATAACCCACCAGAAACTCCTTGGGCGCGTCGAAGCCGACGAACTTCACGTCGTGCTGCATGCCTTCGGCGATGCGTTTGTGCAGCAGAGCGCAGATCTCCAGCGACTTCGGATCGCGCTCCTTCATTATCTCCATCATCCGGCCCAGCGTCCGGCCCGAGTCCACGATGTCCTCGACGAGCAGGATGTGCTTCCCCGCCAGCTCCGTCTCGGGATCGTACAGCAGCCGGACGTTTCCGCTCGAGACCATCGCGTCGCCGTAGCTCGACGCCACGAGAAAATCCACTTGAAGCGGCCGGTGGATCTGCCGCACCAGATCGCTCAGAAATATGAAGCTTCCCTTGAGCAAGCCGAGGACGAGCAGCTCTCCGTCCGGGTACGCCGCGGTGATCTCCGCTCCGAGCTGCGCCACGCGCGCGGCGATCTGGCCCTCGTCGAACGCGATGCGTCGCACGGGCCGGCCGAGCAGCCGCGGATCCGCGACGGCGTCGGTCATGCGCCCTTCCGGCGTAACACGAAATGCTCGCGCGTTCTCACGACCTCGATTCTCCCGGAAAGTTGGATGGAGCCGCCGGTCGCCCCGTCAATAGTAAACGCGGCTACCCGGTGGGTTCCGCGTCTGTCCATCGTCACGTCCGCGCGCGCCGCGATCTCCGGCCAGAGAATGGCGAGCGCACGCTCATCATACGACTCCACCGCTCGCCGGGCAACGAAAAGCGAGCCGTCCGCGTGCCGCGCCACTCCCAGCGCGTCCACCACGGACGCCACCGCGTCGCGCCACTCCGCGGCCCGCGCGGCGACCCCGAGCAGCTCCTCCTCGAACGACGGCCGCACCGCGCGCGCGGCGGGCAGCAGGTCGAGCCGGACGCGGTTGCGGAGGTGGCCCCGCGACAGATTCGACGGATCGTTCACGTGCCGGACGGAGCGTTCCGCGACATACTCGAGGACCTCCGCTCTGCGCGTCGCGAGCAGCGGCCGAAGGACCTCTGTTTGCGCGTACAATCCGGCGAGCCCGCGCGGACCAGCGTCGCGCAGGATGCGCATGAATACCGTCTCGACCTGATCGTCGAGGGTGTGGGCCGTCGCGATCCCGGCGTCACGATCGCGCGCGACCTCCCGCAGAAAATCCCAGCGCTGCGCGCGCCAGCTGGCTTCATCGGACGCTTTTGCCGTGGCAACGCCGACGACGCACTCGAAGCCGAGATCTTCGCCGCGCTGACGAACCAGCTTGGCGGCAGCTTTTGACGCCGCGCCGGTCGCGTGATCGAACGTCGCGACGACGAGCTCCGCCGCCGCGCCACCCGCCGCGTCCAGCATGACCATCGAGTCCGCGCCGCCCGACACCGCAAGCACAATGCGGTCGCGAGGCGAGAGAGCCTCCACGACCGCGTTGCGAATCTTCGCTACAACAGCGCCGGCCATGGACTAAAGCTAGCGCGAATGGATGAGCGGCTGGTTATCGGGTATCAGGTATCAGAAGAAGCCGTCGTAGCTGATACCTGATACCTGATACCTGATACCTGTAGTTCTTACGACTTCCTCAGCCTCACGCTTCCGTTCACCGTACCGATAGAGATCGTCTCGCCACCGCCGTTGATCGTTCCGCGCGCGTTCTTTGGGCCCCACCGACCCGTAACGGTGATGGGGAACTCGGTATTGATGCTGCCGTTCACGGTCGAGATGTCCAGGTTGGCGGCGGTCGCGCCCGGAAGCGAGACTTCTACGGAGCCGTTGACCGTTCTGAATCGCATTGCCTCGCGCGTCGCCGTGCCGATGTCCGCGCGGATCGAGCCGTTGACCGTGGTGGCCGAAACCGGGCCGCCGGAAGTCGCCACCGTCACGCCGCCGTTTACCGTGCTCGCCTTGATCTCGCCGTTCACCCGGTCCACGCGTACTCCGCCGTTGACCGTGTTCGCGCTCACGTGCGCGCCGCGAGGCACCTGGATCGTGAGGTCCGCGCTCACGTTGCTGTTGTAGTTGCGGTGGCGCCGCGAGTCGATGCCGTCATCTGTGCACTCGTCGATCTCGTGCCGCAGAACGCAGATCGTCAGGCCGGACGGGGTCCGCACCAGCGCGTACGAGATGTCGCGCGGATCTCCGCGGCGATACTCCTTCTCCGCCCGGATGTGGATCCGGTTGTCCGGGCTCGGCTCGAACCGCACGCTGCCGTTGACGTTGTGCGCACGCGCCCACTGACCGGCGGCGAGCTGTCCGCTCCAGGTCCACACGTCCTGATCGCGTCCGAGTCCCGATTGTGCCTCGAGCGCCGCGGCCGGAGCGAGCAGAGCGAAAGCGAGTACCGCAAGAATCCTTGTCTTCATGTACATGCCCCGGTTATTCGCGGTTCTCGCCGCGAAAGATGAGAATGCTGCCGCTGAAAGTCTGTGCTTCGATCCGTGCGTTGCCCCGCCCGATGCGTGCCTCGCCCGAGCGCCCCGGGCCGGGCCCGTCGTTTCCCCCGAGAGTGACCGGGAAGTCGCTCTGGAACGAGCCGCTGAACGTCTCCAGGCTCAGGCGCGCGCCCGTGTTGGCGGGAAGCGCGAGCCGGATCGTACCCGAGTGCGACTCGAACTCGTACTTGCCCGCGGGATCCACCGTGCCGGAGAAGTGGATCGAGCCGCTGACGGTGCTGGCGTGCACCAGCTTGCCGTCGATGCCGCTCAACCGGATCGGTCCGCTGACCGAGCCCGCCTCGACGTCGCCGCGCACGTTTTCCAGGATCACGTGGCCGCTCACCGACTCGCCGCTCGCCCCGCCCGAGACACTCCGCGCGCGGACTCCGCCGGAAACGCTCTCGAAAGAGAGCGACCGCGCGTCCTCGACTTCGATGCTGCCGCTCACGCTCTCCGCGTCCACCTCGCCACCTACTCCCTTGGCCGTGATCGGCCCGGACACCGTGGCCAGGATGAGCCGGGCGCCGCGCGGCACTACCACCTTATAGATGGTCCGGCCGGACGAGCGGTGGCGGCCGCGGCCCTCGTGCTCCACGCGCAAACCGACGCGGGACCGCGAGGCCGAGAAGCGAAGCGTGCCATCGAACGTGCTCGCCTCGATCTTGACCTGGTCGCGCGACCACGCGGAGACGTCAATTGTCCCCGAGATCAGCGAGAGATCCACGGTGCCGTTCGCGTTCAGGGGCACGATGGTGTCGATCCGCGTCCGACCGTCAACCCGGTCGCGCCGGTCGACCTGGGCCGAGGCGAGCATCGGAAGAGTTAGCGCAGCGGCGAGCGCCGCCCAGCGTATTTGAGCCTTCACCGTTATTCCCTTCATGTAAGGGGGGGCAGCAACGCCGCCTGCCTGAGAAGTCGAACCTTGTTGGACAGCGCGTCGCTCAGGAGCGCGGTAAGCAGATCGCTGTTTGGATCCTTCGCCAGCGCCCGCTTGCTCTCCTCGATCGCCGCGTCGATCACTCTGAGATTGCGCTCGATCACCGCGATGGTGGCCGGATCCAGCTTCGACCTCCGCTCCGCGATCGCGCCCTGCAAATCGTCTATCTGCTCCGTGTACGCGCCGAACTCGCCGCTGCCAACCGAAAGCGACGCGGGGGAGCCGAGGCCCGCCTGCGCCTGTGGAGTTGCCGCCTGTGCACCGGTAACGGCGACCGCCGTCCGGGCCGGAAGCCTGTCGCGGAGCACGAGGTACGTCGTGCCCGCGGTGGCCATCACCAGAATCGACGCCGCGATGGCGAGCATCCGGGTGCTCACGACGATGCCGCGCGAGCGCGGCTTCGCGGGCTGGTTGATGTCCACGACCTGCGCGACCTGCGCGCCCAGGCGCGCCTCGATGCCGGGCCACAGATCGCGCGAGGGCTCGATCAGCGGGAGCTTCGCCGCCGCCGCGCTGATCGCCTCGATCTCTTTGTCCGTCAAGTCGTGTTCGCTCATGACATCAACGCCTTTCGAAGAAGTAAACGGGCCCGGTGAAGCTGGGCCTTGCTGCCGCCGGCGGTGATGCCAAGCATCCCTGCCAGCTCTTCGTGCTTGTAACCCTCGACGTCGTGGAGGACGAAGATCCGCCGCGCTCCTGCCGGCAATCGCGCGATCGCGCGCTCCAGGTCGATCCTCTCGCCGCTGAAAGACACCCTGTCCGGCCGTCCCGAAGCATCCCAGATCTCCGTCCCATCGTCTCCATCCCCGCTCTGCTCCGCCCGCCTGCCGAAGTCGAGCGCCTCCGTCTTTCTCGCGCTCAGCACCACGTTCACGGCCAGCGAATGCATCCAGGTAGTGAAAGCGCTCTCTCCGCGGAACAACGGCAGCTTCTCCCACACCCTCACGAACACGTC
>DATLBG010000113.1:0-5841 GCA_035527035.1 Gemmatimonadaceae bacterium
GGGCTGTCGTCCAGTGGAGCTTCCAGATCCATCTCTCCGACCGTCGCAGGAACGTCCGCGGCGGACCACACGCCCTCCGACCGCGCGATCACGCACGTCCCGCTCAGGTCCCCGAGGATGTTCACGACCGTGCGCGACATGTCGAGAATACGGTCGATGCCCAGCACAAGCGCGATTCCCTCCGCGGGGATACCGAACATCGTGAGGATGCCGACCAGGAGTGGTATGGACCCGCCGGGGACGCCGGCTGCTCCCACAGCGGTGATTACCGCCATCAGCATCACCACGATCATCTGTGGGAACGACAGCGCGATGCCGAACACTTCCGCAAGGAAAAGTACGGTCACGCCCTCGAACAACGACGTGCCGTTCATGCACATCGTGTTGCCGAGCGGAAGCACGAACCCGGCGATGTGCCGCGGGACTCCGAGATTCTGCTCCGCTACAGCAAGATTCGTCGGGAGCGTCGCCGCGCTGGAGCTGGTCGAGAATGCGGTGACGATGGAGGATCTGACTCTCGAGTAGAACAGCACCGGGCTGAGTCCGGCGCCGAACTTCACTATCAGCGCGAGCGTCACCAGCGAGTGGATGAGCAGCCCCGCGATGACTACGCCGACGAAGCTCCCGAGCGGGATCAGCAGCGAGTATCCGAACCTCGACGTGACTCCGAAGATCAGGCCGGCGACGCCGTACGGCGCGATGCGCATCGCGATCTCGACGATCTTGATCACGACGTCCTGCAGCGCCTGCAGCACATCCATCATGGGCTTCGCGCGCGCTGCCGCGATCATGGTCAGCGCCGCGCCGAACATCAACCCGAAGAAGATGACGCCCAGCATGTCCATGTCGACCGCGGACTTGATCGGATTGCGCGTGACGATGTTGACGAAAGTCTCGATGCCGAAGTTTCCGGCTTGCGAAGCTTCGACCTTGCTCGCCGCATCGCCCGCGTATGTGGCGAGCAGCTCCGCGCGGACGGTCGGGTCAATGCGGCTGCCGGGGCGCACGATGCTCACCAGCACCAGTCCCAGCGTGGCGGACAGGATGGTCGTGACGAGAAAGTACGCCATCGTCTTTGCGCCTACGCGACCGACGTTGCGGATATCCCCCAGACCGGCCACGCCCAGCGCGATGGACGCGAACACCAGCGGCATCACGATCATGAACAGCATCCGCAGGAAGATCTGCCCCAGCGGTCCAGCCAGGTATTTGTTGACCCACTCGACTGTCGGATGGTCCGCGCCGAGCGTGACGTTCACGGCCACGCCGACGATCGCCCCGAGCGCGAGGCCGAGGAGAATCTTCGTGTGCAGCTTTATGCCCTTCCTGCTGGACGCCACCGGCTCGCTCATCGTTCGATTACTCCCCTGCTGGTATGGCGCCGTTCCGCTCGCGCCGAAGTTTGGAATGCCGGTAGCCGTACGCGAAGTAGAAGATGATTCCCAGCACCATCCATATTCCGAACCGCTCCCACGCGCGCGCCGGCAATCCGGCCATCACGTATAGGCATGCCGCGGCACCGCCAAGCGTAACCACCCAGACCATCGGCACGCGGAACGGCCGCGGCCGCGATGGGTCGATTCGCCGCAGGGCAAGCACCCCGATGCACACGATCGCGAACGCGGACAGCGTGCCGATGTTGGTGAGATCGTAGATCTCGTTCTCGTCCGCGAACAGCGCGCCGATCGCGACGATCGCGCCGGTCCAGAAAGTGGTGATGTGCGGGATGCGGGTCTTGGGATGGATCTTGGCCGCCCACTTGGGCAGTAGTCCGTCGCGCGCCATGGCGAAGAAGATTCGCGGCTGGCCGTACTGGAATACCAGCAGCACCGCGGTCAATGAAACGACGGCGCCGAAAGCGACGATCCAGCTCGCCGTCTCCAGCCCCGCGACCTGCAGCGCCCTCGTGAGCGGATCCGCCGCGCGAAGCTGGTCGTACGGCACGAGACCTGTCGCCACTATCCCGACGATCACGTAGATGACCGTGCAGATCGCGAGCCCGCCCAGAATCCCGCGCGGCATGTTGCGCTGCGGGTCCTTGGTTTCCTCGGCAGCGGTCGAGATCGCGTCGAAGCCTATGTACGCGAAGAAGACAATCGCCGCGCCCTGGTGAATTCCGCGCCAGCCGTTCGGCGCGAACGGAACGTAGTTGTCGGGATTGATGTGGATCGCGCCCACCACCACGAAGAAGCCCAGCACCAGCAGCTTGACGACGACCATGATGTTGTTGGCGCGAACGCTCTCGCGCACGCCGCGCAGCAGCAGCCACGTGATCGCCGCTACTATCGCGAACGCCGGGATATTGACGAGAATCGGAATCCCGATGAAGCGGGGAGCGGTCTGCATCAGTCCGTGCACCGCGGGATCCGAGCTCAGCAGCACCGTGCGATATCCGTGCGTGGCCCAGTCGGGAAACGCGAAGCCGAACGCGGATAACAGCGAGTTGAAGTAACCGCCCCATGCGACGGCGACAGCGATGTTGCCGATCGCGTACTCCAGCATCAGGTCCCACCCGATGATCCACGCGACGAACTCGCCCAGCGTCGCGTACGAGTACGAATACGCGCTGCCCGCCTGCGGAATCATCGAGGCGAGCTCGGCGTAGCACAGCGCCGCGAGCGCGCATACGCCGCCGAGCAAAATGAACGAGAAGACCAGCGCCGGTCCGGCGCCGTACCGGACCACTACGCCGTTCGGCAGGATCTCCCCCGCCGCGGCCGTGCCGATCGAGGAAAATATTCCGGCCCCGATGACGGCGCCGATCGCGAGCATGACCAGATCACCGGCGCCGAGAGACCGCTTCAGCGCGTTCGGGTGATCCCTGTCCTCCAGAATGTCGGCGATCGGCTTGCGCGCGAACAGCTGATTCATTCGATCATCCGGTCGTCGGAAAGCAGTGAAAGGTTTTCGTCAGCTCGACGCCGACTCGATGCGCATGGCGTAGAAGGAGCGCCACACGAACACCGCCGCGACGAGAAAGAAAACGCCCGACAGCGTCGTAGTCCACACCGCGCCCTTCTGCTCGGTAAGCGAGACGGCCAGCTCGACGGCGAGCAGCCCGAACAGCGTGGTGAACTTGATGACCGGATTGAGCGCCACCGACGACGTGTCCTTGAACGGATCGCCCACGGTGTCGCCCACGACCGTCGCCGCGTGCAGCGGCGTCCCCTTCTGCTTCAGCTCTACCTCCACGATCTTCTTGGCGTTATCCCACGCCCCGCCGGCGTTTGCCATGAAGATGGCCTGGAAAAGGCCGAAGATGGCGATCGAAACCAGATATCCGATGAAGAAGAAAGGCTCGATGAACGCGAATGACAGCGTGGAGAAGAATACCGCCAGAAAGATGTTGAACATGCCGCGCTGCGCGTACAGCGTGCAGATCTCCACGACTTTCTTGCTGTCCGCGACCGAAGCGCGTGTGCTCCCCTCGAGCTTGATGTTCGCCTTGATGAACTCCACGGCCCTGTACGCGCCGGTCGTGACGGCCTGCGTGGACGCCCCCGTGAACCAGTAGATCATCGCTCCACCGGTCACCAATCCGAGGAGGAAGGGGGCGTGCAGAATAGATAGGCGCTGCAGATACTCGGGCTGGAGCCCGTGCGTGAGCGCGATGATGATGGAGAAGATCATCGTGGTCGCCCCGACGACCGCGGTGCCGATGAGCACGGGCTTCGCGCTCGCCTTGAACGTGTTCCCCGCCCCGTCGTTCTCCTCCAGCAGATCCTTGGCGTGCGCGAACCTCGGCGTAAAGCCGTACTCGCGCTCTATGCTCTGCTCGATGCCCGGCATCTGCTCGATGGTGGAAAGCTCGAACACCGACTGAGCGTTGTCGGTAACGGGGCCGTACGAATCGACGGCGATGGTGACGGGGCCCATGCCGAGGAAGCCGAATGCGACAAGGCCGAACGCGAATACGGCGGGCGCAATCATGAGCGCGTCGAACCCGAGGGAGCTGATGCCGTACGCGATGGCCATCAGCGCCATGATCGTGATCCCGAGCCAGTAGGCGCTGAAGTTTCCGGCCACCAGCCCGGACAGGATGTTGAGCGACGCGCCGCCCTCACGTGAAGAGGTAACCACCTCGCGCACGTGCGCCGAATGCATCGACGTGAAGATCTTCACCAGCTCGGGGATGATCGCCCCCGCGAGAGTGCCGCACGTTATCACCGCCGAGAGCTTCCACCAGAGCGTGCCGTCGCCCAGACCGGGAATCAGAAGGTACGACACCAGGAACGTGAGCCCGACGGACACGAACGAGGTCAGCCACACGAGCGTAGTGAGCGGCGCCTCGAAATTCATCTTCTCCGCCGCGCCGTACCTGGCGCGCGCGAAGGCTTCGTTGATCAGATAGGACGTGCCGCTGGCGATGATCATCACCACGCGCATCACGAAGATCCACACCAGCAGCTGGACCTGAACTGCCGGGCTCGCGACCGCGAGCAGGATGAAGGAGATGAGAGCCACTCCAGTAACACCGTACGTCTCGAACCCGTCGGCGCTCGGACCCACCGAGTCGCCCGCGTTGTCGCCGGTGCAATCCGCGATCACGCCGGGATTGCGCGCGTCGTCTTCCTTGATGTTGAAGACGATCTTCATGAGATCGGCGCCGATGTCGGCGATCTTGGTGAAGATGCCGCCCGCGATTCTGAGCGCCGCGGCACCCAGTGACTCGCCGATGGCGAAGCCGATGAAGCACGGGCCGGCGTACTCGCCCGGTATGAACAGCAGGATGAAGAGCATCAGCAGCAGCTCCACGCTGATGAGCAGCATTCCTATGCTCATCCCCGCGCGAAGCGGAATCGAGTAGAGCGGAAACGCGCCCCCGCGGAGGCTGGCGAACGCGGTCCTGGAATTGGCGAACGTGTTTACCCGGATCCCGAACCACGCGACTCCGTAGCTGCCGCCTATGCCGACCAGGCTGAAGAGAAGGATGATGCCCACGCGCGTCGCCTCGAAGTCGAGCAGGACCCCGAAGTACAACACGATCACGAGGCCGATGAAGACCTCGAGAATCAGCAGGAACTTGCCCTGCTGGATCAGATAGGTCTTGCACGTCTCGTAGATCAGCTCGGAGATCTCGAGCATCGAGCCATGGACCGGCAGCCGCTGCAGCTGCCGGTAGATCACCAGGCCGAACAGCAGGCCCAGAACGCACACCCCCATTCCCCAGAGCAGGAGCGTAGTGCCCTCGATCCCCATGAAGGTCGCGCCGGACAGGTCGGGAACGACCAGGTTCGCTTCTCCGCCCGCGCGATGCGGTGCCGCCGGCTCCTGGGCCATGAGCGTGGAAGGGAAAATCGCGGACAGCGAGCAAAGGGCAGCGCACACGGCGCGAATGGCGCCGAATCCGGCTACGGTGCGACTCATGCTGAGATTATCTCCAAAGGGTATTTGCGGCGCTCGGACGCCAAAACCTGAATACTACGCTTCGTCAGGACCCCGCAGCGCACGCCAGAGAAAGTAAACCGGGACACCGAGCGCGACGAGCGCCAGCCCCGACAGCGCCTGGGCGCGCGTCTTGTCCGCGATGAGCAGCACGATGCAGATCGCCGATGCCAGCAGGATGTAAATCGCCGGCAACACCGGGTACCCGATCGCGCGGTAGGGGCGAGGCACGTCCGGCTTCGTGCGCCGGAGAACGAACAGGCCGATGGTCGTGAGCACGTAGAACAGGAGCGCGGCGAATATCACGTAGTCCAGCAGCTGCGAGTAGGTCCCGGTCAGGCACAGCGCGCTCGTCCACACCGCCTGGACGATGAGCGCCATCGAAGGCACGTGATTCTTGTTCAACACTCCGGCGGAGCGGAAGAAAAGCCGGTCCCGCGCCATCGCGTAATACAC
>DATLBG010000114.1:0-10550 GCA_035527035.1 Gemmatimonadaceae bacterium
AGCTGGTGCGCGACGCGGGCGTGCGCGTGGACGCGGCGGTGGACAACGTGCAGAAGGCGCTGCTGGAGGGCGCGTTCCTCACCGTGCTCGTCGTCTTCCTGTTCCTCAACAGCTGGCGCTCGACCGTCATCACCGGCCTCGCGCTGCCGGTGTCCGTGCTGGCGAGCTTCATCGCCGTGTGGCTGATGGGCTTCCGGCTGGAGACGATGAGCCTCCTCGGCCTCAGCCTCGCGATCGGCATCCTGATCGACGACGCGATCGTGGTGCGCGAGAACATCGTGCGGCACGTGGAGATGGGGAAGGACCACTACCTCGCGGCGCAGGAGGGCACCGACGAGATCGGGCTCGCCGTGGCGGCGACGACCTTCTCGATCCTCGCGGTGTTCTTCCCGATCGGCTTCATGCCCGGCCTGGCGGGCCAGTGGTTCCGGCCCTTCGCGCTGACGATCGCCTGCTCGGTGTTCGTGTCGCTGTTCGTCTCGTTCTCGCTGGATCCGATGCTTTCCGCGTACTGGGCCGATCCGCAGCTTGAAGCGAACGAGAGGCGGAACCCCATCTCGCGCGCGCTGGACCGGTTCAACGCATGGTTCAATTCGCTCGCGGATCGCTACAAGAAAGTCATCGGCTGGGCGCTGGATCACCGCGCGGCCATGGTAGCCATCGCCGTCGGATCGTTCGTCGTCGCGCTGGCGCTGCCCGCGACCGGAATAATCGGCGGGGCCTTCTGGCCCGAGGACGACACCTCCGAGATCTTCGTGAAAGTCGAGACTCCGCCGGGATCGAACCTCGACTACACCCGCGTCAAAGCGGAGGAAGCCGCGCGCCTGGTGCGGTCACACACGGAAGTGCTGTACTCCTACACAACGATAGGCGGAGCCAGCGGCACCGTTGACGAGGCGATGGTGTTCGGGAGGCTCAAGCCGCGCGGCGAGCGCGAGACGAGCGCCGAAGAGCTCGCGAGCGCGCTGCGGACCGAGGTCAAGCAGATAGCGGGCATGACGCCGTCGGTGATGACCACCGACTGGGGCGGAGGTGAGAAGCAGATCCAGCTCCAGGTTCGCGGCGCGGACGCGACAACTCTGACCGCATCCGCGGAGGCGATCGCGGCCGAGGTGCGGAAAGCAGACGGCGCAGTGGACGTAGAGCTTTCGACCAAGGGACAGAAGCCGGAAGTGAACATCGAGATCGACCGGAGCCTGGCGGGAGCGATGGGAGTGACCGTCGGCGAAATCGCCCAATCGCTGCGCCCGGCTTTCGCCGGGATCAAGACCGGAGACTGGGTCGACCCCGCGGGAGAGACAAGGGAAGTGACGGTGCGACTGGAGCCGCAGGCGAGGCAGCGGGTGGACGATCTCCGTCAGCTTCCGATCGTGCTGTCGGGCGCCGGCCCCGGCGGAGCGCCGGCGATCGTGCCGCTCGGCCAGCTCGCGAGAGTGCAGCAGTCAATCGGCCCTGCGCAGATCGATCACCTCGACGGCGACGTGGTCGTGACGGTCGGGGCCAACACCAGCGGCAAGCCGGTGAGCGAAGTGCTGAAGGACATTCAACAGCGCATCGACGCGATCGCGCTGCCGCCGGGCGTGACCATCACGCAGGGCGGCGAAAGCGAGGACCAGGCGGAAGTGTTCGGCGGAATCTTCGCCGCGCTCGGGGTCGCGGTCCTGCTCATGTACCTGATCCTGGTAATGCAGTTCGGATCGTTCGTGGATCCGCTCGCGATTCTCGTGTCGCTGCCGCTGTCGCTCATCGGCGTCATGCTCGCGCTGCTGTTGACCGGAGGCACGATCAACCTCATGAGCCTGATCGGCGTGATCCTGCTGGCCGGGATCGTCGCCAAGAACGCGATCCTCCTGATCGATTTCGCAAAGTGGGCGCGCGAGCGCGAAGGGCTGTCGCTTCGGGACGCGCTGATTCAGGCCGGCGCGATCAGGCTCCGCCCGATCGTCATGACGACGCTCGCGCTGGTGGCGGGCATGCTTCCGATCGCCATCGGCGGCGGCGAGGGCGCGCAGTTCCGCGCTCCGCTGGGCCGCGCCGTGATCGGCGGCGTGATTACCTCGACGTTCCTGACTCTCCTGGTCATCCCGACCTTTTATGAGATCCTGGACGAGTGGCGGGAGTGGGTCATGTCGCGATTTCGCTCATCAAAGCCAGTTGATTCCCATCCGGGTCCCGAAATTCAGCCAGCCACAGCTCTGAAGTAAGGCGGTCCTCGAGAGCTAGCGCCTCTGCTGGGCGGGCTGCCGGGCGGTCGTGATGAGAATGACCGCCCCCAGAATGACCGCCGCCGCAAGCGAGGTTCGAAGCGAGATGGGCTCGTTGGCGAATGCCCACCCGAGCAGCACCGCAATCACCGGGTTCACGTAAGCGTACGTGGCAACACGCGCGGGGGTGGTCGCCTGCAGCAGCCAGATGTAAGCGCTATACGCTACGACCGACCCGAGGATGGAGAGGTAGGCCAGCCCTATCAGCGAGCGGACGGAGACTTCCGACAGCTCGAAGATGCGATGCTCTCCGACGGCGAGCGTCGTGATCGAGAAGAACACCCCCGCCGACAGCATCGTAAGCGCGGTTGACGCGATCCCGGATTTCGGAAGGTCGGCTCTGCGCGAATAAATCGATCCCGTGGCCCAGGCAACCGCTCCCCCGCACAGGAGAAGCGCCGACGGCAGGTGTATCGCGCCGCCCACGCCGGTGCGGGCGCTGACAAGAATTGCCAGCCCGACGATGCCCACACCGACGCCCGTCCAGATCTGTGCACCAGGCCGCACCTTCTCGACGAGCGTCTGGATGACCACGATCCACAAGGGCACAGTCGCCACGATGAGCGCGGCAATCCCCGATGGTATCCGCTGCTGCGCCCAGATCAGCGAGCCGTTACCCAGGAAGGGCAGCAGCGCTCCGACGATCGCGGCGTTGAGGAGCTGCACGCGGGAAAATGCGATCGGCCCGCGCGTCCGTGCGATGACGTAGAGGATCACGCCCGCCGAGGTGAATCGCGCCGCGCCGAGTAGAAAGGGCGGGATCGTCTCGAGACCCCAGAGGATCGCCAGGTAGCTCGATCCCCAGATCAGATACACGGCCGCAAAGGCCGAGACGAGTCGGAAGCGCGGGGTGGTGCCCGTCATTGGTCGGTGTATCCCATTGGGGACGGTAATTGTAGCGACTGGGTGTCACCCGGCGCGCGAGCGAAACGTGCGACGGGGATCCATCCCGATGCGGCGCAACGCGATACGTACCGCCAGACCCGCGGCACCGGCCCTGCTTGACGCGCCCGCGGACGGCGTCGTGGAGCGCGCGCGACGTTGAATCCTGAAGCGCACAAGCCCGTATGGAGGAGGACTCATGAGACCGCTCGCATTTGCCGCAACACTGATTCTCGTCGCCGCATCGGCGTCCGCGCCGGAAGCCCAGGTAGCCGTACCGTACCGCGCCCAGCCCAGATTCGTCGTCTTCGGCGACGCGATCATGTCGAAGCCGAAGGGCGAATTCGCCAACTACGTGGACCAGGGCTTTGGGTTCAACGGCGGCGCGATGATGCGTCTCGACCCGGCAGGCATGTTCGGGATCCGCGCCGAGATCGGCGGCCTTCAGTACGGGCGCGAGCGCATGCCCATCACGTTCGATTTCAGCGGCAGGCTCTCCGCCGATGTCGTCACGACGAACACGATCGGTTGGATAGCCATCGGTCCGCAGTTCACGTTCCCGGCGGGACCGATCCGGCCATATGCGAACGCGGCGTTCGCGGTGACGAACTTCCGCACCACTTCTTCGATCGAAGACCGGCAGACGTCCGAGAACTTCGCAACGACCGAAAACGCGAGCGATTTCGCATCGGCGGTCGTGTTCGGCGGCGGCATTTACGTTCCGATCGGCGGGCGCATGTCCACGGCGATGCTCACGCTCGGTGGCAAGTACTACTACGGCGGCGAAGCCACGTACCTTCCCGAAGGTGGAATTCAGGACAATCCCGACGGATCCATCACGCTGACTCCCGCGCGAACGAAGACCGATTTCGTGATCTGGCAGCTCGGCGTCACGGTCGGAATTCCTTCCAGGCGCCGATGATCGTTTCCGCAGTCGCGTTGGCGGCCGCTCTGGCGTTGAGTCAGGGCGTGACCGTGCAGATCGGTCGGTCTTCGAGACCGGACTCGGCCGCGGCTGCGAGAGAGAGGGTGCGCGCGGACAGCATTGCCCGGGTGCGTGAAGCCGGGCGGGCAGCGCGCGACTCCGCGGAGGCCGCCCGCCGTCGTGCGCGTGTTACTCCTGTAACTGCGTACCATCTGCGTACCGCGTATTCAGACGGTCGCGCGCGGGCCACGCTCGAGCGCGCCCGAGCGGCGCGCGTGGGTGACGACTCGGCCCTCGTGAGCTACGACGCGAAGACGCGCGAGCGCGCCAGCGTCGGGATGGCGCTCACGCGGCTCGGACGCGAGCGGCTGGTGGCGCGGTACGAGCGGGTCACGCGCGTCCAGTGGCGGCGCGACCGCGGCGCCCGCGTCGAGATTCTCGGCGAGCGGGTCACCGCGCCGATGCTCGGCGGCGGCGTGAAGGCGGAGCTCAGCAGCGTTCCGGCCATCCCGTATTTCCCCGGCCGCGAGCCGCTCTGGGGCGCGGCGCTCGCGCGCATGGACGTCGTAGACAGCGACATCGTGAACCCCCTCGCCCGGGGCGCAGAGGCGTACTACACGTACGAGACGGGCGACTCTCTCTCGTTCCGCATCGGCGGGACGACGCACATCAGCGTGCGCGAGCTGCGCGTGCGCCCCCGCAAGCCCGATTGGCGCGTCAGCGTTGCCTCGCTCTGGTTCGACGACGCGACGGGCAGGCTCGTGCGCGCCGTGTACCGCATGTCCGAGCCGATGGACATCTGGAAGGTCGAGCGCGAAGAGGAGGGCGACGGCTGCGATGCGCCGCGGGTGATTTGCTCCGCGATGAATCCGATGACGGCGAACGTATCCGTCGTCGCCGTCGAGTACGGACTGCACGAGGGCCGGTTCTGGCTCCCGCGGCTGCAGACGCTCGACGGCTCCGCGCGCGTTGGAATAATGCGCGTGCCGTTCAAGCTCGAGCAGAGCTACACCTACGACGAGGTGAACGGCGCGACCGACTTCGCGCCGGTCGTCATCACGTCCGCTGACACGTCCATGTCGGACACGGCGGCCGTTGCCGCCAGGCGGGCCGCCAGGACGGCCCAGTGCGCCGCCGGCAGCCGCCGCGAGAGATTGTATTCGCGGTTCGAGAACACGCTTCCCATTGCCGTGAGCGTGCCGTGCGATTCACTCGCGCTGGCGCGATCCCCGGAGCTGCCGGAATCGCCGTACGACCCGGGGGAAGAGATTTTCTCCTCGTCCGAGCTGGAAGAGCTCAAGGAGCGCGCGCTCGGTCTTGCCGCCCAGGCCGGCTACGGGCGCAGCGCGCCGGAGCTGCGGTTCGGACTCGGCATGACTCGGTACAATCGCATCGAAGGACTCTCTACCGGCATCGCGGCCAGGCAATCGCTCGGCGGCGGATACACCGCGCATGCGTCGGTGCGGCTGGGTTTGTCCGACCTGCACCCGAACGCCGAGCTAGGCCTGGTTCGAAGCAACGGCCGGACAGATCTCGGTGTTGGCATCTACCGGCGGCTCGCGGCTGCCAACGACTGGGGTGATCCGCTGGCGTTCGGCAATTCAGTCTCCGCGCTGCTGTTCGGGCGGGACGAAGGCTTCTACTACCGCACCTGGGGCGCCGAGCTCACGCGCGGTCCGACGGACGCGATCGGCGGAATGATCTCCCGGCTGTTCGTCGAGCACCATTCGGACGCGGAGACCGAGACGTCGTTGTCGCTCGCGCGCGCCATCAATGGACGCAGATTCGGCGAGAACATCGACGCCGTTAACGGAACGATCGGCGGCCTGTCGTTGCGGCACGTCGGATCGCGCGGGCTCGACTCGCAGGGCTGGCGCCTGCTGTCCGACATTCGCGTCGAGGCAGCGGCGGGATCCTTCGATTACTCCCGCGCGGCCGGCGACTTCACAGTGTCTCACGGGCTCGGATCGCGCGCGGCCGCCGCGCTCACGCTCGGCGGCGGAATTTCGGGCGGCGCGCTGCCGATGCAGCGATGGTGGTTCATGGGCGGCGCGCACACGATTCGCGGCCAGGCGCCGGCGACGCGCGCCGGCGATTCCTACTGGATGGCGCGCGGCGAGATCGGATCTTCGTTCGTCGCGGCAAGGCCGGTGATCTTCGCGGACTTCGGCTGGGCGGGCGACCGCTCGGACTTCAGCTCGCCGGGAACTCCCATCAGCGGCGCCGGCATCGGTGCGTCATTCCTCGACGGGCTCGTGCGGTTCGACCTGGCGAAGGGGATACGCCCAACCGCGGGTTTGAAGGGCTACCTGTATCTGGAGTCCCGCTTCTAGTCGCTGGTCACCTGGTCACTAATCACTCCTCGTTCATGAACGGATAGCGGTAATCGTGCGGCGGGGAGAAAGTCTCCTTCACCGCGCGCGCGCTCACCCAGCGCACCAGGTTGAGCATCGAGCCGGCCTTGTCGTTCGTCCCCGATGCGCGGCCGCCGCCAAAAGGCTGCTGTCCCACCACGGCGCCGGTCGGCTTGTCGTTGACGTAGAAATTTCCGGCGGCATTGCGCAGACGCATCGCGGCCTCGGCCACGGCTTCGCGGTCGCGCGCGAAGACGGCGCCCGTAAGCGCGTACGGCGACGTCCCGTTGACCAGGTCGAGCGTCTCGGACCACCGCGAGTCGGGATACACGTACGCGGTGACGACCGGCCCGAATATCTCCTCGCACAGGAGCCGGCTGTCGGGCTTGCTGGCCTGAATGAGCGTGGGCTCGATGAACCAACCGGTATCCCCGCGCGCCTTGCCGCCGGCGAGCACGTCGTGATCCGCGTTACGCTCGAGATAGGTGCTGATCCTCGCGAACGCACGCTCGTCGATCACCGCGCCCATGAAGTTGCGGAAGTCGGCGACGTCCCCCATCCGGATGTCTTCGATCATTCCGACGGCTTTGTCGCGGACGTCTTTCCAGAGCGACTCCGGTATGTACACGCGGCTGACAGCGGAGCACTTCTGCCCCTGGTACTCGAATCCTCCGCGCACTATCGCTACGGCCAGAGCGGCGGCGTCGGCAGACGGATGGGCTACGATGAAATCCTTCCCTCCAGTCTCGCCCACGATCCTCGGGTACGAGCGATACTGTCCCGCGTTCGCGCCGATCGTCTTCCACATCCCGTTAAAGACGTCGGTGCTGCCGGTGAAATGCACGCCCGCGAGATCGCTGTCTGAAAGAAGCGCGTCCGAGATCATTCGCGCGTCGCCGGCCACGAGGTTGATCACACCGGGAGGGAGACCCGCCTCCTCGAGCAGCGCCATGATGTAATGCGCGCTGAGCATGGCGCTCGAGGCCGGCTTCCACACGACCGTATTGCCCATGAGCGCGGGCGCGGTCGGAAGATTCCCGGCGATCGCCGTGAAGTTGAACGGCGTGATCGCGTACACGAATCCTTCGAGCGGGCGAAAATCGAGCTGGTTGCTCGCATCCGGCGTGCTGATCGGCTGCGTGTCGTAAATCCCCTGCGCGAACATGGCGTTCAGCCGCCAGAAATCGATCAGCTCGCACGCCGAGTCGATCTCGGCCTGGAAGATGGTCTTTGACTGGCCGAGCATCGTCGAGGCGTTGAGCGTCGACCGCCAGGTCGTCGTGAGCAGCTCCGCGGCGCGGAGAAAGACGGCGGCGCGATCCTCCCAGGCCCAGTTGCCCCAGTCGGCGCGAGCGACGCGCGCGGCTTCGATGGCCTGCTCGACGTTCCTGGGTGTCGCCTTGTGGTAGTCGCCGAGCACATGGGCGTGGTCGTGCGGCATGACCGATTGGGCCGTGTCGCCCGTTCGCACCTCCTTTCCGCCGATGACGAGAGGAATGTCGATGCGCTCGCCGGCCATCTCCTTGAGCTTTGATTTGACGTCGGCGCGTTCGGGGGACTTCGGCGCGTATGACTTCACCGGCTCATTGACCGGCGGCGGAACCCGACGCGTGCCGGCGAAGCCAGCGAGAGGCGCGGTGCGCGGATGGGCTGTCGTTGCAGCCTGCTCCGACGCGGCGGCGCCGCGGTCGGGGGCAGACGAAGTCGGGCGAGCGGTTGCGGTCATGAAAAGCTCCAGTTGATGCAGCACCGAAAGCTACTAATCTCAGCCGAATGAAGAGATGGATGCCGGTCATGCTGCTCGCCGCCATCGCCTGTGGCAACGCGCGCGTACGGTGGGAGGAGCCGCGAGCGGTCCCGGGAGACACGGTCGGTGCCATAGCGCTTGCGGGAGACACGCTGATCTACCGGCGCGATTCGACGACCCACAAGCCGGCCGATCCGCGTATGTGCCCGGGCAGCCTCAGGAGCGCCGCCGATCGGATTACCGAGTTTCATGCGTGGCTGCGACTTCGTCCGGACTCGACTGTCGTCGTGATGGCGTCACGCTGGGATGGCGCGACGGGAACGACGCCGGCCATCGTCGACTCGCTCGACGTCGACAAGGTCGGGTGTAGCCGGCCGGCCCCGTCGATCGCGCTGAGCGACGACGGGTCGGTGCACGTCGCCTATTCGATCAAGGCGCCGGAGGGATATGGTGTCTTCTTCGGCCATTCGATGAATCGCGCCATCGACTTTCACGACCCGATGATCGTGGTGTACGGCGATCGCCTGTCGGCGACGTCGGTCGCGGCCAGCGGCGCACGGGTCGCGATTGCGTATGAAGATCCGAGCGGCTCGGTCAGGCGAATCGACGTGGCACTCTCGAACACCCAGGGGCACACCTTCGGGCCGCGCGAGCACGCGTCTCCCGATGAAATGACGGCCAATCGCCCGCGCGTCGCGATTCGCGATACGGTGATCGCGCTATCCTTCGCGGGCTCCGACACCACACAACGGGCCGTGCGCGTCGGGTATCTCAGGAAGTAGGAACGAAAATGCGCTACATAGGAACTCATCCCGTCGACAACGGCGGCATCGACATGGCCGTCCGTCGGAGCGCGAATGCCGGGATGAAGGCCGTGCAGATCTTCACCGCCATCCCGAAGTATTACGGCGACAAGACCACGATCCGTCCCGAGCGGATCGAGCGATTCAAGAAGGCGCTCGTGGAGACGGGGATGGAGGCGCGCATGGTGATGGCGCACGCCGCCTACGTGCTCAACACGGCGACGCCGGAGGACGACAAGTGGTCGCGCGCCCGCGGTGGCCTGATCAAGGAGCTCGAGCGCTCGACGCTGCTCGGCATCGGCTCGATCTGCTTTCACCCCGGGGCGGCGACGGATGGTGATCGCGATGCAGCGGCGAAGCGCGTGGCGAGGGCGATCATCGACGCCCTCGAGCAACACCCGGCGAGCACGACGCGTGTGCTGATCGAGAACACGGCCGGAGCGGGACGCACCTTCGCGAAGACTCCCGACGAGATCGCGTCCATATTGAACGACGTGCCGGCGCGCTTGCGCGCCCGCACGGGCTACGGCCTCGACACGTGTCACCTGTTCTCTTCGGGCTACGATATCCGGAACGGCGGCATCACCAGCGTCATCGACGAGTTCGAGCGGACGATCGGCGAACGCCCGCGCTTCTTCCACCTCAACGACAGCGAAGGCGGGCTCGGCTCGAACAAGGATCGCCACGTGCTGATCGGCGAGGGACAGATCGGCGTCGAGCCCTTCAGGCGGTTGCTGGAGGACCCTCGCACGGTCGACATCCCGCTCATTCTCGAGACGCCGCAGATCAACGTGGACGTTGCCGACGACGATCCGGCCGGGGATCCGTACGACGTCCGGATGTACGAATTACTGACTGGGAGTTGGTGAATTGGTGAGTTGGAGAACTCGCCAACTTGCCAACTCGCCAACCCATATTGCATAATTAGCTAATCAGCTTATTATGCAATCATGCAGTCCGCGTTCAAGGCCCTGTCCGACCCCACCCGGCGCGAGATCCTCAAGCTCCTCCGCAACGGGCCGAAGACCTCCGGCGATATCGCCGAGCGCTTCCCGTCCGCCTGGGCGACCATTTCGCGCCACCTGGCGGTGCTGCGGGAAGCCGACCTGATCATCTCCGAACGCAGCGGACAGCAGATCATCTACGAGCTCAACACGACCGTCTTCGACGACGTCGTCAACCACCTGCTCGAATGGACCCGCCCCACACGCGGCGGAGGCAGGCGCAATGCGTAAATGGTATCCGTGGATTCTCCTGGCCCTCGCGGCGGGCTTCAGCGTCGCCGTCTATGGCCGTTTGCCCGAGCGCGTCCCGATTCACTGGGACGCCGAAGGCGTCGTGAATGGCGATGCACCGCGTGCCTGGGGCGCGTGGCTCATGCCGGCCATGCTCCTGGTCATGGCGCTCGTGCTGCCACGCCTTCCCGCCATCGACCCCAGGCGGGAGAACTACGCGAAGTTCCGTCCGTCGTACGACCTCATCGTGGACGCCGTCGTGACGATGATCGCCGTCCTCCACGTCGCGATGCTCGGTGTCGCGCTGGGATGGCCGATCTCCATGGAGCGCCTCGTGCCA
>DATLBG010000115.1:0-7164 GCA_035527035.1 Gemmatimonadaceae bacterium
TGAAAGATGGCGTCGATGGAATCGGTCCGCGCCCGGATTCGCGTGAGCTCTCGCGTCACCGCGGCCTCGGGACTCCGGGAGGGCTGCGCGGCCGCCGCCTCCGCTCCCTGCCCGCCGCAAGCGGCGAGCAGGAAGACGGAAACCACACACCGGCCGCGAACGCTCCGGTACTGCCTGCTCATCCCTGAAGCTGCGGGTTTACCAGGGCCGCAGCGCGACAACCATTCGATCGCTGCGCCTGTCACGATTTACATCCACGATCTCAGCGACCGGGAATGCGCCGGAGTTCACGAGCAACACTCTTGGGCCGGCCGGATCGGCACGCCACGTTCCGACGAGCGGATCCGTGAGACCGAGCGTGATAGCATGCAGCGCGAGGCGGTCGACCGCGCGGTCACCGAGCAGCGCGGCCAGCGCGGCGCGCGTAAGCGTCGTCGAGGCCGGCTCGCTCAGAAATACGACGTCATTCAGATCGAGATTCCTTCCCCAGCGCAGATCGTTCTCGGCCCCGAGACCGAAGCCCTTGTCGATGCACCACTGGCGTCCCCAGTTCGGGTGGCCGGCGCCGGACCGGCAGAAGCTTGGAGCTCCTCCCTCGACGCGATCCTCGACTGGCTTCACCCGCCATCCACCGAGATTGCGCGCGCGGTCGTCGTCGAGCGCGACCAGGACGTCTCCGGCGCGGTTGCGCACCAGCATCTGCCGTCCGGAAGGCGTGATGACGAACGCGTTGTTGCCCACATTGCGCGCGAATCCGTGCGCCAGCGCACCGGCGGCAATCCGCTCCGCGTGGCGATTGCTCGCAATGCGGCCGCGAAGATCGGGACGAATGTCGCTGCTGGTCCAATTACGCTTGAAGCGGGCGTTGCTGCTCGCGCGCTCGAAGGCCCGGGCGCTGGGATTCGGAGCGTCCGCGCTGTTCCCGCGATTCGCCCGGCCGTTGTCGCCGTCGATCCGCGCTTTGGAGCGAGCCCGATCCGCATCACGTGCGGCCTTGTCGGCATTGTCACGGCCCTGGGATGCCCTGACGTCATCGCGCCCGCGATCGGCTCTCGGCTCGACGCGAGCGTCGCTCTCTCTTGGCTTGTCCTTGCCCTGCCCCTGCCCGCGCCCCTGCGCGCCGGCAACGGTTACCAGGGCGCACAGCGCCAGCGGCAGGATCGAGAAACGGATCCGATTAGGTTCGTCCATCGTTAGCTCCCAAATGAGGGGCAGCTGCCCCGTAATGGGCGTCTAACGGAGCAAGGAACCGGCCATAGAAAGGACTCTAAATGCTCCCTTTCACGGAACCTTTTGCCGGAGTGTATTCCCTCTGGTTTCCGCGGCTTCGCGCCGCTCCCAGGCCCAGCACTGCGATCACTACCGCGGCGCTCAGCCAGCTCACCCAGTCTCCGAGGCGGCTGTACAAGGTGGTAACGCTCGCGCGCTGGATGTCGTGCGTCCACGCACCGTCCACCTGCAGCGGCGTCGCACCGTGCACGCGCCCGAGCGGATCGATATAGGCGGAGATCCCCGTGTTCGCCGAGCGCGCGATCGGAAGGCGATTTTCTATGGCGCGGATGGGAAGGTGCGCGAAATGCTGATACGGCGCGGTGCTGCGGCCGAACCATGCATCGTTGGTGACGTTCACGAGCAGTGCGACGCCGTCTCTCGCATACCCGCGCGACAGCTGAGGAAAGATCGACTCGTAACAGATGAGCACTCCGACCTTTCCGAACGGAAGCGAGAACGGAACCGGATCCACTCCGCGCCCGAACGATCCGAAATAGTTGAAGCGCGAAAACCACGCGGGGTTCACGAACGGGACTCGCTCGACGATAGGTACGAGAAAAGCCTTACGGTACGGCGGCTGGCCCGAGAGGTTTCCGTGCTCGTCGGTCAGAGCCGCGGCGTTGTAGTACTCGAACCCGTTCCGCACCGGCGCCGTCGAGTCCAGGAAGCCGAACAGAATCGGTACGCCCGCAGAGCCGGCAGTCGCCTGCAGCGAGTCGATCCAGTGCGGATTGCGCCAGAGGAAATCAGGCACCGCTGTTTCCGGCCACACGACCAGATCGCTCCGCGTCCGCGCCAGCTCCTCGCGGGTGATGCGCCCCGCGATACCCAGGTATTTGTCCTTGTCCTGGGCGCGCAGCTTGTCTTCCTCGGGAATGTTCGGCTGCACGACGGTCACGCGCGCGAAAGGCGTGAGCGTTATCGTGCGCATCCTCCACACCCCGTATGCCGCAACGGCCGCCGCCATCGCCAGCACGCCCGCTCCGCGCCACAGCGCCGTCCGCCAGCGCCTGTCCGCCGCGGGACGCGAGGCAAGCCACGCATCGACGACCAGACCGTTCGTCGCGGCGATCCAGAAGCTCAAGCCACGCACGCCGCTGAGGTCGGCCGCCTGTGCAAGCAGGGGCCACGGCGACAGCGACAGGCCGAGCGGAAGCCACGGAAACGAGAGATCGCTCAAATAGTTCAGGACCAGCTCGAAAGACACCCACGTGAGCGGCAGTAGCACCGCCATCGGCCAGCCCGTGTGTCTCCGGGCCGTGAACAAGACAGTCACGGTCAGCGCGCCGAACGGCGCCAGCCAAACGAGAGCCCCCGCGTATCCCGCGAACGCGAGGTTGGTGAACAGCGACAGCGCTACGGCGATCCAGTAGATGTTGCAGCCGTAACCCAGCAGCGTGAACCAGAGTCCCGCGCGCGCGGCGTCGCGTCCCGTGCCATCATTGTCCGCCAGCCGCGCGACGTACACGGCAAGCGGCGCGAGACACAGGAACGCCGGAAGCAGAAGCTCGAACGGCGGGAACGAAACGGCGAACAGCGCAGCGGAGGCGGCAACCGCCAGCGCCTCGGTGCGCCCCGGGAGCAATGCGCGGAGATTCACGCCCGACTCGTTTGTCTTCGCCGGCTTCGGACCGCGGCCGCGATCAAAACCGGATCTCGGCACCCTCGGCCGCCGAGCGGTAGATCGCCTCGATGATTCTGTGCAGCCTCAGCTGATCCGTCGGGGGCTCGTACTCGGCGGCGCCGGTGAGCAGCGCGATGAAGTGCGCGAGCTCCGCGCGGTAGGATTGGAGGAACACGCTCTCGCGCGCCGCAGCGCCCGTGGGAGAGACATCGGTCGGCTTGCCGTTGAGATCCTTTACCACCCGCAGCGGCGCCAGCCGCGCGCTCCCGCGAGAACCGAGAACCTCGAACCACCAACGCTCTTCCTGCCCGATGTACGCCCAGTTGATGTCGAAGGTGAAGTCCACCTTGCCGGCGCATTCCAGGTGCACGAACATGGCGTCCTCGACGCTGCCTGCCGCTGGCGGCTTTTCGCTGTACGCGGTAAGCCGAACGGGATCAGGCGACCCGGCCAGCCAGAGCGCAAGGTCGAGCAGCGGGACGCCGTGCTCGAAAAACGCGCCGCCGCCCGCTTCTGCGCGGCGGTACCGCCAGCCTTCCCGCGAGGTTCTGAACTGATATTCGCCCGTGCGCATGCCGGTGACGCGACCGAGCTCGCCGCCGTAAAGAAAACGGCTGAGCTGCTGGACGTCGTTGCGAAAACGATGATTGTTGCCCACGACGACTTTCCTTCCCGTCCGCTGCGCCGCGTCGACGATCCGCTCCACGCCACGGGAATCCATCGCCAGCGGGCGCTCGCACAGCACGTCCACCTTCGACCTGATCGCGCTGAGCACGTGCGGCTCGTGCAGATGGTTCGGGGTCGCGATGATCACCGCGTCGAGCTCGTCGAGCTCGAGCATGTCCTCCAGATCGGTGAACACGTGCGGCACCTCGAAGCGCTCGGCGAGAGCGCCCGCCTTCGGCCCGTCGTTGTCGCACAGCGCCACGAGCTGTCCGCCGCGGAGCTTGGACAGCGCGGGCAGATGTGCGAGCTGCGCAATGGCGCCCGCGCCGACGAGCCCCAGCCTGATTCTTTCCGTCTCAGACACGCGATGCCATCAGTATATCTTCTCCAGCCTCGTGCCGGGGTAGTATGTCTGCAAGATGTTCTCCCAGCTGTGCCCGAAGCGCGCGCGTCCTATCGCGCCCCATTGGCACATGCCCACGCCGTGGCCGTTCCCGCGACCGGTGAACGTCACCCTCAACAGAGTCCCGCTCGCGGACCGGACCGACTCGGCGGAAAAATAGGTGCTGGGCAGAATCTCGCCATTCGGCGGACGCACCACGAAGCGCGCGTTGTTTCCGCGGACGACGTGCGTCGCCCGGTCCGTCCGGATCGAGAGCCCGGAGGCCCGCCCCGATGCAGTGCGCCCGATCTCATCCACCGAGAGCGCGCGCCCGGGACTTCCCCCAATTCCGGAAACGTAGTCCCGCAAATACTTCTCCAGGGACGCCTGCACGTCCGACGCATCGATGACCCGTGTCCACGCGGCGCGCGGATAGATGTCGCAGTAATGCGTGTCGCTGCCGGAGATGCGGTCGCTGACCGAGCGCAGATAGGGCCGATCGGCGCCGGCGCCGTATAGCTCGCCGGCCGCCGCGGTTCGCCCGCCGCAGCTCGCATGGTACGGCCCATCCACCGGCCGCCCCTCGTAGTGCAGCACCACGCCGCGCGTTGCCCCCAGTGCATTATCGGAGAGCGCCGACTCCGCGTCCACGCCGCCGTACACCTGATTCGCGACGGTTCCGACGAGATCGAACGGGCGCGCGGCCGAAGTTCGTATGCGAGTGTGCGCGTAGCTGCGAGCAGCGACCGCCTGGGCTTTCACCGCCGCCAGCTCCGCTTCGGTCCGGCGGCCGATCTCGAGCGGCACCACGCCACGGAGATAACTCTCGAGCCCGAGCCGGTTGACGACCAGCAGCGCCTGCCCTGCCGGAACGATCACTATGTCACCGCGGTAGCGCTTGCCGTTGAACAGCAGCTGCGAGCTCTCGTCTACGGGTCGCAGTACCACGCCGGCGCCGCGCGGAGCCATGGACAAGCCGCTGCGTGACGCGCCGCGCACCCGGCCTCCAACCGGCTCGAACAGCCAGCGGTCGCGCGCGGACGGGCGATACAGGAGAGTCCGGCCATCGGCTGCATATACTCGCCACGCGCCAGTGGCGCCGATCTCGGCCGCCGGGGCGGACGGAACCAGCGCCACGCGGATTGTCGGCTCGCCCTGCAGCGTGGGTAGCGCTGGAACCCACGCGGAGACCGCGAGCGGCGCGAGAATCGTCAACAGCGCTGCTGAGCGGACGCTACCTGCCAAAGGTGTGCGAGCCCGAAGGAGCGAGAGGCAGCGACTGCCTGGCCATGCTACCAAGGGGCGTAGCAGCCGGATCCGGAATGTCTCTGACAGCGGTCGCCACGAAATCGAAGTCGTCGCGCACTTCCGTGATCGCGACTTCGACAAACGATCCGGCGCGGCGCGCCGAATCGATCCACGTCACCCCGTCCACGTCGTCGGCCTGCCACTGCAATCGCGCGCGGGAAACTCCCGCGGCGGCGTCGCAATGATCCACCAGCGCTACGGCCCGCCGGCCCACCCGGTCGTCGTTCTTCTCCGCGCTGATCGAGCGCTGCAGCTCGGTCAGCCGCTCAAGACGCTCACGCTTCACGGATTCCGGCACGTCGTCCACGAGATCGGCCGCGCGAGTGCCTTCCTGCGCCGAGTAGGTGAAGGCACCTACCCGGTCGAAGCGAACGTCTTCGAGAAAGGCCAGGAGATGCTGGAAGTCCGCGTCCGTCTCGCCCGGAAACCCGACGATGCAAGTGGTGCGGATCGCGACGTCGGGAATGGCGTCGCGGAATCGCGCGACTTTCTCCCGGATCGTACGGTCGCGCTCCGGCCGTCGCATGCGGGCGAGGACGGCGTCCGAGGCGTGCTGAATCGGAGTGTCGAGGTAGCGCACGATGCGCGGCTCGCGCGCGATCACATCGAGCAGCGGCTGCGTTATCCCCGCGGAGTACAGGTACAGCATCCTGATCCACGGAACGGAGGTCTCGCGCACCAGCGCGTCCAGCAGCTGCGCCAGACTGGTTCCGTCGCGTAGGTCGCGCCCGTAGTGCGCCAGGTCCTGGGCCACCAGGTTGATCTCGCGCGCGCCCGCCAGCTCCAGCATCTGCGCTTCGCGCACGACCTCGGCGAGCGGAAACGAGCGATGCCGGCCGCGCATCAGCGGAATTGCGCAGAAGGCGCAGCCGTGATCGCATCCTTCGCTGATCTTGAGGTACCGCACGTGCGGCAGATCGCCCATGTACTGCCGCACGCCCGGGTGCGCGAGCACCTCGGCGCCGATCACGCCGCGCGCCTCGAGCTCGGGCACCAGCCGGTCCGCGTCGGAGGTGCCGAGAAAGAGATCGACCTCCGGCAGCTCCGACTCCAGCTCGGCCCGGTGGCGCTCGATCATGCAGCCGATTGCCACGAGCGCGCGGCAGGAGCCTTCTCTCTTGTACCGGGCGGCATCCACGATGGCGTCAATGGACTCGGCCTTGGCGGCGTCAATGAACCCGCACGTATTGACGAGGATGATCTCGGCGTCTTCGAGACTCTCGGCCTGAACCGCTCCGTACGCGCCCAGTCTCGCCAGGTACCGCTCGCTGTCCACCGTATTCTTGTCGCACCCGAGGGTGACGACACCGACTTTCATCTGTAATTCCCGAACTTCAGCTCGACCCCGAAGTCTTTCTGCTTCAGCATCGCCATCGCGCCCTGGAGATCGTCGCGCGAGGGAGAGGTCACGCGTACGGTGTCGCCCTGGATTGAAGCCTGCACCTTCTTGAGCTTCGCATCCTTGATGGCTGCCGCGACTTTCTTGGCCGTGTCCCCGTCGAGCGCGGTCTTCAGCTTCACGTCGCGCGTGACCGTGTCGCCGCCGGCAGTCTTGTTCTCGCCCAGGTCGAGATTCTTGACCGAGATCCCGCGGCGGATCAGGCGCGTCTGCAGCACGTCGAGCAGCGCGGTCATCTTGAAGTCATCATCCGCGACGAGCGCGATCAGGGCCTCGATCTTCTTGAATTCGATGGACGCCTTGGAGTCCTTGAAGTCGTACCTCTGCGCGATCTCTTTCTGGGCCTGGTTGACGGCGTTGTCGACTTCCTGGAGGTCGACACCGGTGGTCACGTCAAAAGAGTTTTGCTGGGCCATGGGGAGATAAGCTAACAACTTCCAGCTCAGACCCCGGATTCGTTCAGCCCTCGTTCGGAGCTGCCAACCCCGTCGTGAGCCAGATACTCGCACCGAC
>DATLBG010000116.1:0-4479 GCA_035527035.1 Gemmatimonadaceae bacterium
GAGCGGAAGAGTCGCGCGCGGGGAGCGCGATGCTGAGCGGCGCCCCCAGGAATTCCTTCGTCGCTCCCGTGTTGAACGCGAGGGTTTCGCCGCGCGCGCTCGTGACTTTGCGGATCGTGAGGTCGCGCACGTCGAGGCGGACGCTGTCCGCGCCCGCGGCGCGCTGGATGGTCAGCCGGGCCGCGCCGCGCAGCTGCTTGGCGGCGAAGTCGGGGGCGAGGTCCAGCGAAACGTGCGTTACGCGGGCCGTGTCCGGCTGCGCGTAGGAATGCACGTCGTGAGGAAGCGGCCGCTGGCCGCCGGTTTCAGTCACCGTGTCGTCGGGAGGGGAGCAGGCAAGAAAAGCGAGGGCGACAAAGACGGCTCGGTTCATGTGAAGAATTGGTTGAGGGCGACGAACGCAGGTGTGACTCTACGCCGCGATAGTCCGCAGGATTCGACTTGCTGCCGGCGCGCTCTCGATGAACGCACCTCCGAGCAATTTTGCTGAGTCGTCGTACACCGCCAGGCTCTGCCCGGGCGTGATCGCCGCCACCGGCTCGTCCAGGGCGATCTCGATCTCGTTCCCGTCGACGCGCAACAGCTCACCGCTCGCGAGCGGCGCCCGATGCCGGACGCGCACTCGCACCGTTGTTCCAGGCGACGGCGCATCCGCCAGCCAGTTCACCTCGCGGGCGATCACGCCGCGGCCGAGCAACTCCTCGCGCGGACCGACAACTACGGCACGCTCCCGCGGCCGGATCGCGACCACGTAGATCGCCTCCGCAAAACCGCCCGGCAGTCCCCGCCGCTGCCCGATCGTGTACCGCGCATATCCATCGTGCTCCCCGATCACGGCGCCGTCACCGGTCATGATCGGACCCTTCGCCAGCGCGGGCGCGCCGGCTGGGAGACGCTCGCGCAGGATCTTCATGTAATCGCCGTCGGGCACAAAGCAGATCTCCTGGCTCTCTGGCTTGTCGGCGATTATCTGGAGGCCGAGCTTGCGCGCCATCGCCCGCGTCTCGGCTTTGGTCATCTCACCGACAGGCAGCAGCATCCGCGAGAGGACAGACCGGTCGATCCCCCACATGAAATATGTCTGGTCCTTGTTGTCGTCCACGCCGCGGTGCAGCGCGCCGTCGATCATCCGCGCGTAGTGACCCGTCGCGATGTACCGGGCCTCGATCCCGTCCGCCTTCCGCACCAGATCGCGGAACTTGGTGAAGGTGTTGCAGCGCACGCACGGAATGGGCGTCCGCCCGCGCGAGTATTCGTCTACGAAGTCGTCGATCACGTCGGAGCCGAACCGGTCCTCGAGGTTGATCACGTAGTGCGGGATGCCCAGCTGCTCGCACACGCGGCGCGCATCGTTTACCGAATCCAGCGAGCAGCAGGGGCGGTCGGGCACGTCGGTGCCGTGACAGAACAGCTTCATCGTCGCGCCGACGACGTCGTACCCCTGCTCGACGAGCATGGCGGCCGCGACGGAGGAATCCACGCCACCTGACATGGCGCAGAGCACTCTCGTGCCCTTGGGGGGAGCGGTCGCGGACATGCCCAAATCTACCGCATCAGAGCGGCGTTCCGAAGGTTGGCTCGTCCTGCGCGCGGTCCATCGGCAGGCTGGTCGATTCCAATTGCGATTCCGGGCGAACCTTCCCATACTCGATGCAGGCACGTTTAACCGGAGAAGGTGCAGAATGGGCTCAGTCGCGCGTATCGCCACCGTGCTGCTCGTATCGCTTTCAGCGGTCCCGGCAACCGCCGGCGCGCAAGCCAGACCCCGGGTGGATCGGAGCAAGATCACCGCCGAGCAAATCGCGGCGCGCCCCGCGTCGAACGTTCACGATCTGATCAGGTCGCTGCGGTCGAACTGGTTCCACGTGCGCGGGTCGGCAACCATGCAGTCGCGCGACGCTGTCGATCCGTACAGCGGCAAGGCGGTCACGGTCCCGCTGGAGCCGGTGATCGTGGTCTACGTGGACGGCATCAGGTTCGGGGTGGACGAGAACCTGAAGTCCATGCCCACGACGGACATTGCATTGATCGAGCGGCTCGACGCGGTCACCGCCACGCAGCGGTTCGGCACGAACCACGAGCACGGCGCGATCGTGATAACCATGCGGACCCGCTAGCTAGCTCGCGCCGGACCCCGCCATCATCCTCGCCTTGGTCACGAGCGCAGGGAACACCTCGGCGACACGGCGCACGCAGTCATCCGTTGTCAGACAGCCCAGGCTCATCCTCACCGCGGCGGCCGCGAGGTCTGGCCGGACGCCCATCGCCTTGAGAACGTGCGAGCCGGAGATGCTCCCGCTCTGACAGGCTGAGCCGCCCGAAGCGGCGACGCCCTTGAGGTCGAGCGCCATCAGCAGCGACTCGCTCTCGGTTCCCGGAACCGATACGCTGAGAATGTGCGGCGCGCGCGGACAGTTGCGCCCGTGGACGATCGCATCGGGCACGCGTTCGAGAATGGCGCGCTCCAGCTCGTCGCGCATGCGTCGAACTCGCTCGTCCTCGCGCTCACGCTCGGCGACGATCAGCTCCGCCGCGCGGGCGAGGCCCACCGCTGCCGCGACGTTCTCGGTGCCCGGCCGCCGGCCGCGATCCTGCGAGCCGCCATGCATCAGCGGATCCATCGGCGTCCCGCGGCGAATGAACAGCGCGCCGATTCCCTTGGGCGCGCGGATCTTGTGGCCCGACAGCGACAGGACGTCGAACGGCTGCGTCGATGCGTCGATCGCCACCTTGCCGAACGCCTGCACCGCGTCCGTGTGAAAAATCGCGCCCGCGTCCTTCGCGATCGCGGCGATCTCGGGGACCGGCTGGATTACGCCCGTTTCGTTGTTGACCCACATCACCGAGCAGACAGCGACATCGTCGCGCAGCGCGGCGCGCGCTGAAGCGACCTGGACGGACCCGTCGGCCGAGACGTCGAGCATTCGCACTTCGCCACCTTCGAGCTCTACCTGATGCACGGCTCCGAGCACGGCCTTGTGCTCGATCGGCGTGCTCACGCACGCGCCGCGTCCCTTCTTCCGCATCGCGCGCCAGATGCCGAGCACCGCCATGTTGTCCGCTTCGGTTCCGCCCGAGGTGAAGCAGATCTCGTCGGTCCTCGCTCCAAGCGTTCGCGCCAGCCGCTCGCGGGCCTGATCCAGCGCGGCACGCGCTTCGCGTCCCCAGCGGTGCGTGCTCGACGGGTTGCCGAAGCTGGCGCCGAGGAAGGGGGCCATGGCTTCGCGCACCTCTTCCCTGACCGGAGTGGTGGCAGCGTGGTCGAGGTAGATCGGGTCGTTTCCGGTAACGGGCATGTCGAAACTTACAATGATCGGCGTCGTCTTACCCCCGCGACGGGGCGGGGAATTCTTGGTCGCACCGGAGGCACGGGCATAACTTTGGGCAGCATGTTTACCGTCACCGGCAGAGGTGGATGACCGACCTTCGCGCCCAGGTTGGCGAGCTTTTCGCCAACGAGTACGAGATCGGGGAGGAGCTCGGCGGCGGCGGCATGAGCCGCCTCTTCCTTGCGCGCGACATCGTGCTGAAGCGGCAGGTCGTGATCAAGATACTTCCGCCCGATCTCACGAGCCCGATGACCGCCGCTCGCTTCAAGCGCGAGGTCGAGGTCACCGCGCACCTGCAGCACCCGCACATCCTCCCGATCATCGGCGGCGGCCAGCGCGGACCGCTGCTGTACTACGTGATGCCGTACGTCCGGGGCGAGTCCCTTCGCACGCGGATGAAGCGGGAAGGAACAATCCCGGTGCGGGACGCGCTGCGAATCGTCCACGAGGTCGCCGACGCGCTGGCGTACGCGCACTCGCACGATGTCATTCATCGGGACATCAAGCCCGAGAACATACTGCTGCAGGGTGAGCATGCCGTGCTCGCGGACTTCGGCATCGCGGGCGCGCTTGGGCCCGCTGCCGGCGACCGGCTCACGCGCACGGGGATGTCCATCGGCACGGTCGGATATATGGCTCCCGAGCAATCGTTCGAGTCGAGCATCGACGCGCGCGCCGACATCTACTCGCTGGGCGTCGTCGCGTTCGAGCTGCTGGCCGGGGCGTCACCGTTTCACGGCGCGACTACGCAGGCGATTCTCACCGCGCAGCTCACCGGCGAGCCGCCCAGGCTCGGGAAGCTTCGGCCCGAGGTGCCGCGCGGGTTGGCGCAGGCGGTGGAAAAGGCGCTGTGCGTAAAGCCGGAAGAGCGGTTCCAGACCGCGGCCGCATTCCGCGACGCGCTCGAGGGTCCGGGCACGAGAGTCAGGCATCTCACGCTGCCGGCGGCGCCCAAAGTGTCGCGCAGAGCCGGCGCGATCGCGGCGGGGGTGCTGGTCGTCGCAGCCGCGGCCTGGGGCTTACTTCTATATAGAAGCGCGCAAAAGGAGCGCGCACTCGCTCCGGAAGTCGTGCTTGTCGCGATAGCGCCCTTTGCAACGCGCGATCGCGACCTCGAGCTCTGGCGCGAAGGCATGGTGGACGTGATGTA
>DATLBG010000117.1:0-2147 GCA_035527035.1 Gemmatimonadaceae bacterium
GCTGCAGCGCCGCACTGCGCCCTAAGCATAGCTGCCCTGCGTTTTCGGAGCGGCGGGCTCATCGACCTTTCCCCGCGCCACTTACCGCGATATGTCATGTGAAAGGTAGAAGACCGGAGGAAGCAATGGCGCAGGCTCAAGCGGCTGCTCGGCGCGGTGGCGCGGCAAACGACGCTAGGCCGACATCACGCGACGAAGCGGGCAAAGCGGCCGAGGCCGCGATTGCTGAGTTCTCCAAAGAGGAGGATCTCCGCGCCTATCGCGATATGCTGCTGATCCGCCGCTTCGAGGAAAAGGCCGGGCAGATCTACGGCATGGGCCTGATCGGCGGCTTCTGCCACCTCTATATCGGACAGGAAGCGATAAGCACCGGGGCGCTGTCGGTGCTGCGCACCGACGATTACGTCGTGACGGCGTACCGGGACCACGGCCTGGCGCTGGTTCGCGGGATGACCCCGCGCTCGGTCATGGCCGAGCTGTTCGGTCGCCGCGACGGATGCGCTGGAGGCAAGGGCGGCTCGATGCACCTCTTCGACGCGAGCCTGAACTTCCTCGGGGGACACGGAATCGTCGGCGGGCACATTCCGCTTGCGGCGGGAGTCGCGTTCGCGATCAAGTATCGCGGCGGCGACCAGGTCTGCCTCTGCTTCTTCGGCGAGGCGGCCGTGAACATCGGCGCGTTCCACGAAGCGCTGAACATGGCCGGCCTGTGGAAGCTGCCGGCCGTGTTCATCATCGAGAACAACCGGTACGGGATGGGCACCGCGGTTTCGCGCGCGATGGCCAACGAGGACGTGAGCGTCCGCGCGGCCGCGTACAACATTCCTGGAGAGTCGGTGGACGCGCAGGACGTATTCGCCGTGCGGGACGCAGTGGAGCGGGCGGTCGAGCGCGCGCGCACTGACAAGGCTCCGACGCTGCTGGAGATGCGCACCTACCGCTTCATGGGCCATTCCATGTCCGATGCCGTGAGCGGCACGTACCGGACAAAGGCGGAGCTGGAGGAAGAGATGCGGCGCGATCCGATCGTCCTGCTGCACAACCGCATGACCGGGGCGGGCGAGATAGACGACGCCGCGTACGCGAAGATGGACGAGGAGATCAAGGCCGAGGTGCAGGACTCGTGGGACTTCGCGGACGCGAGCCCGGAGCCGGACTTGGAAGAGCTGTACACCAATGTGGTGGTGGAATGAAGCGCACGAGAGGTATTAGGTATGAGGTATTAGTCGACAGAATCGACACTCATGCGCTTTCACTAATACCTAATACCTGATACCTGAGAGCCCATGCCCGTCGTCACGTTCCGAGACGCCCTCAACCAGGCTCTCCGCGAGGAGATGCAGCACGACGACCGCGTCTTTCTGATGGGCGAGGAAGTCGCCGAGTACAATGGCGCGTACAAGGTGTCGCGCGGCCTGTTGGACGAGTTCGGTCCCATGCGCGTGGTGGATACGCCGATTGCCGAGCTGGGCTTCGCCGGGATCGGCGTCGGGGCGGCGATGGTCGGCCTGCGGCCGGTAATCGAATTCATGACGTGGAACTTCGCGCTGCTCGCGATCGACCAGGTGGTCAACGCCGCCGCGAAGATGCTGTACATGTCGAACGGGCAGTTCCGCATGCCGATGGTGTTCCGCGGGCCGAACGGCGCCGCGCTGCAGCTATCGGCGCAGCACTCGCAGGCGTGGGAGAGCTGGCTCGCGCACATCCCCGGCCTCAAGGTGGTCACGCCGGCAACGCCGTACGACGCGAAGGGACTGCTGAAGAGCGCCATCCGGGACGAGAACCCCGTCGTCTTCCTCGAAGGCGAGATGCTGTACAACACGAAGGGCGAAGTGCCCGAGGGCGAAGAGATTCTCATCCCCCTCGGCAAAGCCGAGCGCAAGCGCGAAGGCGAGCACTGCTCGATAATCGCGCACGGCAAGACGGTGCTCGTCGCCATCCAGGTTGCCGACACGCTGGCGAAGGAAGGCATCAACATCGACGTGATCGACCTGCGCACCGTCCGCCCGATGGACGTTGAAGCGATCGCGGAATCCGTGAAGAAGACGAATCGCGCGGTCGTGGTCGAGGAAGGATGGGAGCTGTGCGGAGTCGGGGCGCAGGTGGTGGACTACATCCAGCGCGAGTGCTTCGACTTCCTCGATGCT
>DATLBG010000118.1:0-4692 GCA_035527035.1 Gemmatimonadaceae bacterium
GCTCGCGTTCGACCTCGGCCGCGCGCTGAAGCGCTTCCGCGAGCCGATCGCGGAGACTCAGCTTTCCTTCTTCCGGTACTTCTGGCGGAAGCGCTCGACGCGTCCTGCGGTATCGATGAGCTTCTGCTTGCCGGTGAAGAACGGATGGCATTCCGCGCAGATGTCGGTATGGATCTCCGCCTGCGTGGACCTGGTCTCGAACGTATTACCGCACGCGCACTTCACGTGAGCGGTGGCGTAAACGGGATGGATATCGGCCTTCATGGGAACCTCTTCAGCGGAGGCCGCGGTCTTGGACTCGCGGCCAGCCCGGTACGGTGAGTTTTGGTGCAGCTGATAAATATGGCCAAACCGTTACCCTAAAACAAGTTGCCTCACCGCGTTTTGGGCCTATGGCTAGCCACTACAGGTTGGTGCTTTACGGCCAGGGTAACCCAATCGGGGTGATCAGGGCGATGAAGGACTTAGAGGGGGGGCATCAAGCATCCATGAGGTGGCAGCAAGAAGCCCAACTGGGATGGGTAACTGGTTATTGGTTTTGAAAGAAGCCCGACGCCGGCTCCATCGCCGGCGTCGGACCTCCATTCCCAACCGTTAGCCGCGGGCGAGCTGCCTTATCGCCGCCGCCATCGCCCGTACCCGCGCCGCGTCGCTCGAGGCGCGCGCATCCCTGTCCAGCGATGCGGCCAGCCTGTTGAGCGCGCTCCGCCGCGCGGCTCCGTTCAACCCCTCCGCGCTGCGCAGGTCCGCCGTCACGGCCGCCGCGCGAGTGCCCGACAATCCGTTGCTGCGGGCCAGCTGATCGAGATATGCGCGCGCGACCACGAAGCTCGCCGGCCACTCTACCTTCTCCTGCAGCTGCGGATTGAAGCGCTCAACGCGCACCGACTTCGCCGCGTCTATCTCGTTCTGCGACAGGAACTCGCTCGCCTTGAGCTCGAAAATGTCGAGTCCGCGGCCGATCTCGGAGCCCACGATCATCCCGTTGTACCAGTACGCCGACCAGTATCCGGCCAAGGCCAGTGTCTGGCGGTCGATCGGACCCCGGTCAAAAAACGCGATCTCGAAGGGGCGCGCAGGATCAGTGAAGTCGAACACCGAGATACCGCCCTGATACCATGCCTGCACCATGATGTCACGGCCCGGGACCGGAATGATCGAGCCGTTGTGCGCTACGCAGTTTTCCTGGGCCGTCTGCGGAGCGGGAAGCTTGTAGTAGCCGGCCAGAGACAACCTGCCGCCCACGATATTGAACAGCGCGTTGGCGCCCCACTCCTTCTTGTCCGACGCCTGACAGCGCGGTGCGCCGCCACCGCCCCACTCATCCGTGAAGATCACCTTCCGAGCGTCGTTGCTGAAATTGGCGGAGTGCCAGTATGCGAAGTTGGGATCGACGACTTCGGCCGTCCGCTTCGGGTTGGCCGGATCGCGAATGTCGAGCAGAATCCCGTTGCCCGAGCAGGCGCCCGCGGCGATACCCATCTCCGGGTACACGGTGATGTCGTGGCACATGTTGGTCTGCGCGGTATTCTGCGTGCCCTCACCGTGAGTGCCGCCCTGCCAGAGTCCGGCGATCGCGCCCGTTCTCGGGTCCGCAAAGATTCGCGGGCCCGCGATTATCCGCGCGTCCTGCGGCGAGGCGAGCGGGACGCGAATGATCTCGATGCGGAATAGCGAGGTGTTCGTGTCGCCCGGCGCGCGAACGCAGCCGGACAACTCGTTGGGCGAGCGCACCGAGCCGGTTCCCTGGACGTACACGTAGATAGTGCCTGGATCCCGCGGATCGGGCACCAGCGTGTGCGTGTGCGATCCGCGGCAGGTCTGCACGCTGGCAACCTGCTTCGGCGTGGCGAGGTTGCTTATGTCGAAGATGCGCACGCCGCGGAACCGCTCCGCGCTGACAGTGTCGCGAACTCCCTGATTGCCGCAGTCGAGCCGCCCGCGCGTCTCCTCGACGGACACGAAAAGGAGGTTTCCCCAAACGGACACGTCGGCCTGACCGCCGGGACAGGGGATGCCGGCGGCGAGCGTCGGCGTTGCCGGATTGGAGATGTCCCAGATCTGGATGCCGCTGTAGTTCCCGAGGAACACCCGGTTGCCGCTGAACGCGAGGTCCGTGTTAGCGAAACCAAAATCGTTGCCGTTGTTCGGGTTGAAGAATCGCGCCGGTCGCGTCGTAAACGAGATTCGTTCGAGGTTGCGAATCGCTTCCGCGGCCGGAACCCAGTGACCGCCGGCAAGTCCGACGCGCGGATCCGCGGCCTGCGCTCCGAGGGCGCTCGGACCCGCGAAAAGCGTCGCCGAGAGGAGTAGTGCACCCAGCATGGGGCTGAGGCGCGCGAACGTGGAAGAAACTGCTTTGAAGCTCATGTCGGATCTCGTTTGGGGTGGTGTTGAAAGGCTTGTGAAAGCTGACTGAATGCCCGGCGCGAGGCTAGCCGGTCGGACGGGCTCCCAGCGCGTTGAGCATGGACTGCATGCGGGCGATCTCTCCCCGCTGATCGGCTTCGATGTCCGCCACGAGGCGGTACACCTCGGAGTCTTGGGCGGCGCCCTGACTGCCGAGCAGCTCCCTGACCATCGTCAGCGCCCCTTGATGGTGCCGGGTCATCAGCTCGAGGAACAGCCGCTCGAATGCGACCCCGGTCGCCGCGGAAAGACGGGTCATGTCCGCCTCGCTCAGGATCCCGGGCATAGTCATGTGCATCGCGTGCTGGCCGGTGTCCGGCAGCGGCTTTCCGTGCCGCTCCAGCCAGCGGCGCATCAGCGCTATCTCGTCCTTCTGCGAGATGTCGATTCGCTCCGCGAGGAGCCGCAGCCCCTGGCTGGTCGTGCGGGGGGGTACCAGCGACACCATCGCGAGGGCCTGCGCGTGATGCACGGTCATGTGGTGCATGAAGCGCGTGTCGGGATCCATCTGATGCATCATCGCGCTATCGCGAGCTCCGGCCGGCATTGCCCGCGGGATATCCATGGCCATGCCGGGCGTGTGTACGTGCCCGTCTGCCGCGGCGGCGGCGGGGGCCTGTGACACCTCGGTCCGGGTGGAGGCCTGACACGCCGCCATCAGCACGGCGCCGGCTGCCATCCGGGAGGCCACGTAAACTCTGTGAGCGTTTTTCATCTATTTCCTCTGTCTATTTACCCGGACGACACCGCACGGTTCAGGCCTGCGCGGCCACCGCCGAAACAAAAGCTTCCACCGCCGGCGGACCCGAGCCGACGCCCTCATCGTGCTTGAAGTACACGTGCGCCTCGCTCCACGGCTGCGATGCGACGCACCGCGCCCACTCGGTAAGCGACGCCTCGTCGTAGTCGAACCGGTGAAGCCGCAGGTATCCCCAGGACGCGGTGCACACGACCGGGCACTTGAACTCCTCCTGCTCCGCGACGCACATCGCGACGTCGCGCGACCGCAGCAAGTCGTAGACGTCGTCCTCGAACCAGCTCGCGTGGCGAAACTCCATTACGAATCTTCGATCCGCAGGCAAGAGATCGAGGAAGCCGCGCAGCCGGTCGACTTCCTTCTTCATGTTCGGCGGAAGCTGGAAGAGTATGGGACCGAGATGATCCTCCAGGAGCGCCGTGTTCTTGAGCAGAAACGCCACAAGGTCCGCGCAGTCCGGCTTGAGACGCGCGTGATGGGTGATTCGCTGGCTCGCCTTGATGGCGAACGTGAACCCGTCCGGCACCGAGGAAGCCCAGTCGAGAAGCACGTTCTCGCGCGGCATCCGATAGAACGTGTTGTTGATCTCCACAGTCGGAAACCGGCTCGCGTAGAACGCCAGCATTCCTTCCGGCTTCACGTCGGACGGGTAGAACGTCCCCTTCCATTCCTTGAACGCGTATCCGCTCGTGCCCGCGATGATCTTCACACCCTGAATCTGACACGGTCAGTAGCGGCGCGCGACCGTCATGTGGTACACGGGCTGGAGCCGCTCCAGCGTGACCATGATCTTGCCTTCGTTCTGCATCTCGATCAGCACCTTTCCCAGAATCGCCATCAGCTCACGGGAACGGCGTGCCGCAACGGTCTCCGCGAGCGTCCCCGCCACCCAGGAGAGGTGGGACTCCAGCCAGGGCGCCTCCGGTATCGCGGCTCTGATCACGGGCACGGCCGGTGGCGCGAACGCGCTGTAAGCGACGTCGAACGTCGTGCCGTACTGGTGAGTGCTCTCTCCGCTTGCCGCGTTCACATTCGTGCGCCGCAACGCAGCCTGATCTTCGGCGCTTCGCAGCGCGGAGCTCACTTCGAGGCGATACGCCGGCAACCGGTGACGCGCGAGGGCCCCTTGGAAGCGCTGCGCGATCTCTTCCAGCGCCGAGGCCGCATCGCGGGTGAGATACGGTGAAGAGCTGTCCAGCTTCCGCACGACCCAGTGAGCGGTGCTGTCGCGGAGTCGCGTGACGCGCCCATCCGCCGCCATGCGATCGAGCTCGGACCGGCCTGCGCCAGGGCTGATCCCCAAGCGTCTGGCGGCCGCGAGCTGCGCATCGTTGTCGAACCGGCGCATCGCGGCTTCCTCCGCCGGCCGGAGCAGCGGCAGCGGTTGAAAGATGGCGTCGATGGAATCGGTCCGCGCCCGGATTCGCGTGAGCTCTCGCGTCACCGCGGCCTCGGGACTCCGGGAGGGCTGCGCGGCCGCCGCCTCCGCTCCCTGCCCGCCGCAAGCGGCGAGCAGGAAGACGGAA
>DATLBG010000119.1:0-5763 GCA_035527035.1 Gemmatimonadaceae bacterium
CCGCCGCCGGCAGGCCATCCACACGGTGGATGTCGCCGAGCTGGAGGACCATCTGCGCGAGCAGGTAGCGGGCCTGGTGGCCTCGGGACTCCAGACGGACGAAGCGTTCCTCGTCGCGGTGAAGCGCATGGGCGATCTCGATTCGCTCTCACGCGAGTTCGCGCGCGAGCACTCCGAGCGCCTGTGGAAGCAGCTCGTGGTTCCGCCGTCGGAAACCGGCGAGCCAAGAACCGCGGAGCGGTCCGATTCCGTCGTGGCGTTCGGCCTCGCGGCTGCCGCTGCAATCGCGGTCAAGCTGCCGTCGGCGTTCGGCCTCGATTTCGACAACGACGCACCCTTCTACGCCCGCAACGCGAGCCTGTTCGTGCTGCCGCTGCTGACGGGTTACTTCGCGTGGAAGCGGAAGCTGGGAAGCGCCGCCGTCCGCTGGCTGGCCCTTGCGTTCGTCGCCGCCGCCGTGGCCGCCAACATGTACCCGCTCGGCGAGGAAGCCAACACGCTGGTGCTGTCAGTGATACACCTGCCCATCGCGCTCTGGGTGGTGGTCGGCATCGCGTACGCCGGCGGCCGCTGGAACACGGTTGAAGGCCGAATGGATTTCATCCGGTTCTCGGGCGAGCTCTTCATCTACTACGTCCTGATCGCAATGGGCGGCGGCGTGTTGACCGCGTTCATGGCGATGATCTTCCAGGGCATCGGCATCGACCCGGAATCTTTCCTCCAGCAGTGGCTGGTCCCTTGCGGCGCAGCTGGTGGGGTACTGATCGCCGCCTGGCTGGTCGAGGCGAAGCAGAGCGTGATCGAGAACATGGCGCCGGTCCTGACGCGGCTGTTCACGCCGCTGTTCGCCGCGCTGCTGCTGACGTTCCTTGGCGCGATGCTCATAACGGGGCGGGGGATCGACATCGAGCGCGGAATGCTCATCGCGTTCGACCTGCTGCTGGTGGTGGTCCTTGGCCTGCTGCTGTACTCGGTCTCGGCCCGCGATCCGCGGGCGCGTCCCGGAGCGTTCGATGTCATGCAGATCGTGCTGCTCGTGAGCGCGCTCGTGGCGGACGCCGTGATGCTCTCGGCCATGCTCGCGCGCATCGGGGAGTTCGGTTTCACCCCGAACAGGGTGGCGGCGCTTGGCATGAACGTGATTCTGCTCGTGAACCTGGCATGGTCGGCGGTGCTGTACGTGCGCTTCGTGAGAGGGAACGCGACGTTCGCGGCGCTCGAGCGCTGGCAGACGAACTACCTGCCGGTCTACGCGGTCTGGGCGGCGATCGTCGTGATCGTGTTCCCGCCGCTGTTCGGATTCATCTAACTCGCAAAGTCGGGCCCCGTGGCCGCGAGCGCAGGCCGGAATCAGTTCATCGATTTCGTAAACCCGGATTCGATTGTGCGCCGGATCTGGGGAGACGGCGACATGGTGTTGCTCGTCTTCGCAGGCGCCGCGGCGGAGTTCGCGCTAAACCGCGCGGTGGACTGGCTGTTCTTTACCGGGAAGCTGCCGCGCGATCCGATCGGCCGGCTGTTCTCCACGGCGGCGTATTCGCAGCACATCGTGTTCGCCGACGTGGCAACAGCTGCGCGGACGCTCGAGCAAATCAGAGCGGCTCACGAAGCGGTGGAGGCCAAGCGGGGCGAGCGCATACCCGAATGGGCCCACCGCGATGTGCTGTACATGCTCATCGACTATTCCGAGCGGGCGCACGAGGTGCTGTCGAGACCGCTCAGCGCCGCGGAGCAGCGGGAGCTCTACGCCGTATTCCACCGCGTGGGTACGGGCCTCGGAATTCCCGGGCTGCCGCGCGCGTACGAAGAGTGGCGGGTCGATCGCGAGGCTCACCTGCGTCGGGACCTGGTAAACAGCGACGGGACGAAGGAGCTGTACGCGCAGTACCGGAACCACCTCGGTACCTGGCGGTATCGTCTTCTGCTGCGTATCCAGGCGATGCTGACGCCCAGCCATGTGCGCGGTCTCCTCGGCCTGAGCGAGGCGGAATCGCTGCGGACCTTGACGCGGTTCTACGCGGTGCTCGTCCGAGCCGGGTTACGGCCGGTCATCCAGCAGCTGCTCATGCCTTCGCAGTACCTCCCCGCAATACGGCGACTGGATCATCCCGCTACGCGCGCTGCTTAGCTGAGCGGAACGTCATTTTTTCAGTGGCTCGGCCCAGGCGGGCATCCTACATTAGCTCCGCCCCCGAACCCGGGAACGAATGGCCGAGCTCCGCGACCAGCTACAGAAGACTTTAGGCGGTTCGTACGCCCTCGAGCGCGAGCTCGGAGGCGGTGGCATGTCGCGCGTGTTCGTGGCCGAGGAGACCGCGCTCGCGCGCAAGGTCGTGGTAAAGGTTCTGCCTCCCGACCTCGCCGCCACGGTGAACGTCGAGCGGTTTCGGCGCGAGATCCAGCTCGCCGCGCAGCTTCAGCACCCGCACATCGTTCCGCTGTTTTCGGCCGGGATCGCCGACGGCCTTCCGTACTACACGATGCCGCTGGTCGAAGGTGATTCGCTACGCACGCGACTGATCCGGCACGGCGAGCTGCCTATCCCGGACGCGCTCAAGATCCTGCGCGACATGGCGAGCGCCCTGTCGTATGCGCATGAGCACGGCGTGGTGCACCGTGACATCAAGCCGGAGAACGTGATGCTCACCAAGCATCACGCGCTCATCATGGACTTCGGCGTCGCGAAAGCGCTGAGCGCGGCGACCAACCCCGGCAACTCGCTGACATCCATGGGCGTCGCGCTCGGCACGCCGGCGTACATGTCTCCGGAGCAGGCGACGGCCGATCCACACATGGACCACCGCGCCGACATCTACGCGCTTGGCGCGGTCACTTACGAGATGCTTACCGGGCGGCAGCTGTTCGGCGACCGGTCGCCACAGGCGATGCTACGCGCGCATGCGATCGAGAAGCCGGATCCGATTGAAGTCAGGCGCGCGAGCACTCCGCCGGCGCTGTCGGCGCTGGTCATGCGCATGCTGGAGAAGTCTCCGGCGGATCGGCCCCAGACCGCCGAGGACGTGCTTCGCACGCTCGACACCTTCGTGATGACGCCGACGGGGATGACACCCACCGGTACCGTACCCATGCCGGCGGTGTCAGACAATTCCACGCCGGTTCCGGGCGAGGTCCGTGCTCCGCGACGATCCCGCGCGCTCATCGCCGCCGCCGTGGTCGGCGCAGGCATTTTGGCCGCCGGCGGGATGATGGCGAAGGACAAGATGGGAAGCGCGGAGCTGGATCCGTCGCGCATCGTCGTGCCTCCTTTCACCAACAGGACCGGGGACGCGCGTTTCGACGCTCTGGGAACTCTTGCCGCGGACTGGGTCACCCGCGGCTTGACCGAGGCGAACATCGCCGATGTCGCGGTCATCGACTCCTTGAGCCCTACGGCGACGGTTTCAGGCGGCGCGCTTGGCGATGCGAGGGTTCAGCGGATCGCAATAGCGGCGGGGGCGGGCCGGATCGTGCGCGGCGAGATACACCGTCGGGGCGACTCGCTCGACTTCCAGGTGCTCGTGCTGGACTCGCGATCCGGAATGCGACTCGGCAACGTGCAGCCGTCTGTGGCCCCGGTGGAGACGCCCATGCTGGGCATCGAAGGGATTCGCCAAAGAGTGATGGGCACGCTCGCGACGCTTAGCAATCGCCGGGTTACCGGGCTGGCCGTATCGGACGTGCCTCCCAGCTATGAAGCGTATATCGAATTCATGCGCGGCGAGGACGAGTTCCTGCGCTATCGGTTCGGCGAGGCAGTCAAGCACTATGCGCGAGCAGCCGAGATGGATTCTTCATATGCGGCCCCGCTGGTGCGCGCCGCCTACGCGCACACCTCCATGAGCCAGTGGCGCGAGACCGACTCGGTCGTGAAGCTGCTCGAGAACGGGACTCGGAATCTGTCCGAATACGAGCGCATTTACCTGGATCGCGCGAAGGCCAGGGTGACCGGGGATTGGAACGCCGCATATCGCGCCGGACAGCGCCTGAGGACGTTGGCGCCGGCTTCCAGCTTTGCCCGGTACGTCGCCGCCGAAGCCGCGATTCCGGTCAACCGCCTGAGCGAAGCTCGAAAAAACCTCGAGGAGCTGTGGCCTGCGAAGTTCCCGACCGCGTTCTACTACGACAATCTGTCGCTCGTGTACCACGTGCTGGGGGACAACAAGCGGGAGAAGAGAACCGTTGCCAAAGCGGCGGAGATGTTTCCCGACCTCCCTCGGCTTCTCATCACCCCGGTTCGCTACTACGCGAGACGAGGAGACACAGCTGATGTGCAGCGCGTCTTTCAGGAAATTCTTTCCCGCCACAATCCCCCGGAATTCAATTCGTCGACATTGGTTCTAATCCTTGCGGCCGAGCTGGCACAACACGGGAAGGACGACGGCGCGCGAAGAGTTTACGTCGACATCGTCGACTGGCTCCGCCGGCGTCCGGCGGCCGAACGGCGCCAGCAATGGCACGCGGCCACGCTTTCCTACGCGCTCGCGCGCACCGGCCAGTGCGTCCCCGCACGCCAATTGGCCGACAGCGTAGGACGCGCTGATACATCTGATCGTTGGATCCCCCGCAGCGCGCTGATCGCCGCCAATTGCGGGGATAACAGGATGGCCGATTCGCTTTCGGCCATCCTTGGCGACATGGAGCGACCGTATCTTCGTGGTGGTAACGTGGTGGTGCGCGCCCGGATCGCTGCGGCCCAGGGGAAAAAACGGGAAGCCGTCCAGTTTCTTCTCGATGCCATCGCACAGGGCGAGTCCTATAGTGGCCATTTCCACGAATACGCCGAGCTCGCCGCGCTGCGCGACTTCGAGCCGTTCAAGACGGCGATCAAGTCGAAGGATTGAACACCGGGGGGCCGGCCCCGACATTCGCTCGCGTGGCGTGCGCTCCACTCGGCGGCTAGCTTTGGCTGCCCGGGGTAGCCCCGTAAATCGTCCCATCAGAACACCGAAAATGGCCACTTACAAGCTCTCGACCGTCCCCTCCGCCGGCGAACGAATCGACTGGCGAGACGGCAAGCTCGCGGTCCCCTCAAACCCCATCATCCCCTTCATCGAGGGCGACGGCACGGGCCCCGACATCTGGAAGGCCTCACAGCGCGTGTTCGACGCGGCCGTTGAGAAAGCCTACGGCGGCGAGCGCAAGATCGCATGGATGGAAGTGCTCGCCGGCGAGAAGGCCTTCACGCAACACAAAGACTGGCTGCCGCAGGAAACGGTGGATGCGTTCCAGGAGTTCCGCGTATCCATCAAGGGTCCGCTCACCACTCCGGTCGGCGGCGGGATCCGCTCGCTCAACGTCACGCTCCGCCAGGTGCTGGATCTGTACGCCTGCATCCGGCCGGGGCGCTACTTCGAGGGCGTCGGCGCGCCGATGAAGGAGCCGGAGAAGGTCAACGTCGTGATCTTCCGCGAGAACACGGAGGACGTGTATGCGGGCATCGAGTGGAAGGCAGGCAGCGATGAAGCCACCAAGCTTCGCGACTACATCAAGAAGGAATTCAAGAAAGACATGCGCGAGAACTCCGCGATCGGCATCAAGCCCATGTCCGAGTTCGGCTCCAAGCGACTCATCCGCATGGCGATCCAGTTCGCCATCGAGAAGGGGCGCGAGTCCGTGACGCTCGTGCACAAGGGCAACATCATGAAGTTCACCGAGGGAGCGTTTCGCGACTGGGGCTACGAGCTGGCGAACGAAGAGTTCGCGGGCACCGCGTGCGCCGAGGCGGATCTCAAGGGCGATGCCTCACGCGCGGATTGCGTAATC
>DATLBG010000120.1:0-6243 GCA_035527035.1 Gemmatimonadaceae bacterium
GAGACGTGCTCGACCAATCCGGGCGCGTCGCTGTCGAGCCCGGCGAGCATCGCCATCCCCCAGTGCGCGGACCACGCCAGCAGCTTTTGCCCGCTCTCGTCGGCAAGGGCGACCGCCTTCCGGCCGTGCTCACGCGCGCGACCGATGTCGCCGCTCCACGCATGCAGCAGGAGCAGCGCGCGGTGCACGCGCGCAGTGAGCACGGGGTTGCCGACCTTCTCCGCATCCGCGAGCGCGGCGTTCACGTCCGCGGCCGCGTCGCCGAACCGCCCGAGGTCCTGCGCGCAGATGCTGCGCCCCAGACGAATGCGAACTGTCATCACGGGATCCGCGATCTCGATCGCCGCCTTCAGCGCGACAGCGTAGTGGTCGAGGGATTCGGTGTATCTCCCGGTCCAGTAGCAGGCCAGGCCCATGCGATGCCGGACGGATGCGACGAGCGAGCGATCGCCGCGCCGCTCGGCGCCCGCCAGGGCGCGGGACCAAAGCTCCAGCGCGGCGTCGTATTCGCCGAGGCGCTGGCGCGCGCGTGCGAGAGTCGTCACGAGCTCCGCGTCGAACGGCTCGCCACCCTGGCGGTCGTGGTGCTCGAGCGCGGCAGCCAGATAATCCGCCGCTTCCCGGTTCGCGTATTTCTCGAGCGCGGTGCGGCCGGCCGCGGTGAGGTACTTCACCGCTTTGGGCGCGAGCTCGGGAGTCATCGCCCGCGCGTAGTGAAACGCCAGCTCATCGGAGTGGGTCGCCGTGGTCGGCCCGTACAGCGATTCCAGCGCCTGCGCGACCTGCGCGTGCAGCAGTCGCGCCCGGGCACCGCCGATGCCCGAGTACAGCACCTCGCGCAGCATCGGATGCGCAAAGTCGTAAGCCAGTCCCTCGCCGCGCGCCGCTTCCTCGAGCACGCGTGCCGAGCGCAGCTCGTCGATCGCGTTGACGAAGTCTGCTTCCCCGAGCCCGCTCACCGACCGGAGCACGTCGTAGCCCGCGCGCGTCCCGACTACGGCGGCGAGGTTGGCCACGGTTCTCGCCCCGGGCGACAGCCGGTCCAGTCGGACGCCGAGCGCATCGCGAACCGTCGGAGGAAGATCGAGTGAATCCATGTCCCAGCCGGTCCATTGCCCGTCGCGCTCGACGAGCCGTCCACTGTCCACGAGCGACTTGAGGGTTTCTTCCATGAAGAACGGGTTTCCCCGGGTCCAGTCGTAGAGCAGCCTCGCGAACGCGCTCGCTTCCGTCGGCGGGATGCCGAAGCTCTGCTGCACGAGCTCCGCGACCTGGGGCTCTTTCAGCGCGTCGAGATGACGAACCGTTGCCGCGCCGAGCCGGAGAAGCGACTGCTCGGTGGTGCGGAGGACTTCATTCGCGTCCCGCTCCGTCTCGTTGTACGTGCCGATCAGGACGAGGCGCGTCCCTTCGCGCAGCTGGCGAGCCAGGAAATGCAGCAGCTCCATCGAAGATGCGTCCGCCCACTGAAGATTCTCGAGCACCAGCAGCAGGGGCTGCCTGCCCGCGAAGCGGCTAAGGAACTGGCTGAAGTTCCACAGCAGCCTCGCCTTGAGCTCCGCGGGGTCGGCTCCGGCGTTCGCGCGCGCCCGGTCTCCCTCCGCGCCGAGGGTGGGAAAGAGATGGTGCAGCTCGGCGGCTCCGCCGCGCGAGAGGATGGTCAGCTGCGACGGATCCAGCGCTCGCAGGACGGGGAGCAGCGCGTCCGCGAACACCGCGTACGGGACGCCGGTCTCTACGGGATAGGCACGACCGACGGCGATCGTGAATCCGAGCTTCGCTGCCTTGTCAGCGACGGCTTCGACGAGTCGCGTCTTGCCGACGCCGCCTTCACCCGAGAGAAATAGAGTGTTGCCGCAGCCGGCGACGGCCTTGGAGAGAATCCCGGTCAGGGCGGACAGGTCCGCCGCGCGCCCGATCATCGGCATTGCTTCCCTGCTGTTACGCTCGGGCATCCGTGTAAACAGAAGCGGCGCAGGGCCGAAGGTCAAGCAACCGCAAGGGCCGCAGCCCGACCGAACCCGCCGGAAACCTTGGCGCTACGTTCCCCGGCTCGAGCTCAGGCCGGCAGAATCAGGTCGAGGTCAGCGTCCGCAACGAGCGCCGCTTTGCGCGCAGCCGCTCTAGAGCCCGCCGCGCCTGATCGCGCCACTGTTCGCCCGTCGCAAGATTGGAGAAGCGCTCGTACAGCAGCGGACCGCGGTGGGGGGCCTGCGTGAACGTGTACCGCGGCGCGGGCCGGAACGCCTCGCGCTCGACCGGGAACGCGCTCAGACACTCCTTCTGTGACACAAAGCAGTCGTACATCTCCCGCTTCAGCGTCTGAAGCTCGGCGGGAAGATCCGCCTGCTTCGCTTTGATCCCGAAGAAGGGGATGAACTCGCCAATCGTGCGCTCGCCGTCCTTGAAATTGTAGGACGTAAACTCGAGAACGAGTGGCGCGTGGACCCCTTCTCTACGCAACATGCCGCAGGCCAGATGAACCGCGAAGGCAGTGGCATCGTGGTCGGTGTGGCCACCTTCGTATGGATGCGTCAGCACGACTTCCGGGCGGAACTCGTCCAGCAGGTCGGCCATCGTGTAAGCCAGCTCGACGAGGCGCGAGGTCGCTTCGCCGTCCACCACGTTCAAACAACGCGTGCGCTCCGGCCCGACACCGACCAGGCTCAACGCCGCGGCGAGCTCGTCCTGCCGGGCCCGTGCATACTCCTCGCGCGTAGAGAACCCCTTCTTCTGGGCATATACGGGGTCGCGCGGCGCGCCATCGGTGACGTGCACTATAAGCGCGTCGGGCAGGCTGCGCAGCCGTGCACCCACCCCAATGGCTTCGTCGTCCGGGTGAGCAACTACGACGACAGTCTTCGGGGCCTTCGCGGACTCGGTGCCGTCGATCAACTTGTCGAGGATCTGCTCCAGCCGCTTGCGCGAAACACGGAAACGCGATTCTCGCTGCGTCGGGATCCACATATGGGGGACACTTGACGGCAACTGCAGGACCGGCGACACCCAGGCACCGCCAGCGGTGTTCGGCATGCTCGGCGCTGCCGCAAGACTGTATGTCAGAGGGGGCGTAGCGACGGGCTCAGCGCGGGCCAAGCGCAGACCGCCCGAGGAACTGCCGATCTGGAGCGTCCCTGGTTCCAACGTCCCGGAGCTCTGCACGATAGCCGGCGATTCACCAGTGACGAACAACCGGGGGCCGGTGCGCGGCTCATCGGGCGTCTGGTGAAGGCCAACCTTTACGTTCGGATCCGCCGACGGCATTAGCGATGCTCCTTGGGGCTCGGCAACCAGCTGACTAAGCCCGGCACACGGATGGACACTTACAAAAGTTTGTTTATGCAAGGCCTATGCCCCATCCGTCGATTTCACACGGTGCGCATCAGGCGATTTGCGTAGGCGAATATCACAATTACTGCCGATCGCCGTTCTCACTATAACGCGTCCAGCGAACGAATGTTCCCGGCGGGGACGATTTATGCACTGGTGAGCCACTTCAGCAAAAGAGCTACTACATGGCCCACCGGATTTTTACGGATTCAGACCAGATCACCTGGCTCGTTCTCGCTGTGTACCCCAACGTCGACGAGCGCCGCTCCGAGCGTGACCGACGCACTTGCGAGACCCCGGTGACAGTCGAGAAACGCGTCGGTCAGCGGCGCGCCAGCGTTCGACGAGGAATGGAGCGCGGCTGGCTGGTGTTCAAGACCGACAACGGCCGGAGAAGGCTAGCGCCGATCGTGGAAGGCTGGGACTCGTGCTCAGACGAAGATCTGGATCGGCTGTGCCGCCGGGCTGTTCCTGCCCGGCGGCTCAGCGACCCGCAATTAACGCCCGGAAGTGGGGAGACTAACGCAGCAGCGGGATGACGGTCTCGACGCGGAAGAACGTCGCGTCATTGCCGTCCTTCACCAGCTTGCGACCAACGCCAAAACCGAGAATGAATCCGCTCCCGTTGTGCCACTCGGCAACGAGCCCGGGCTGGATCAAGCTGAAGTTGTCGGAGTTGGCGTAAGCGACTTCCCCTCCCACCCGGACCTGTCCACCGCTGGCGAGCTCTCTGACGCGCGTGGTCACTCGACCGCGGGTCCACAACGATTCTCCCCCGGCGAAGTTATAGCTCGCGAGGAGCTGATAGCCCAGCGGACCGCCCGTGCCCCAGTGGTCGAGCGCGCCGCTCACGACGACGCCATCCTTGCTGTCAGCGACCGCCGTGCCGAGCGGACGAGGAGCTTCGTCATCGCTCACGAACGCGTAGCCGGCAGTGAACGCCAGGGAGCCGCCCGTGAAATTGTTCCGGAGCCCCGCGTACGGGCGCACCGAAAACACCCTCTTGGTTTCCAGAGGAAGCTTATAGCTCAGGTGATAGGCCTGAACTCCAACGAGCGGACGCCAACCGGGGCCCCCGGGGCCGGCGCTAACGCCAGCGAGCAAGAGAAGCGCTTCCTCGGTGTCGTATTCCGCGACGCCCACGGCGCTCGCGCTCCACTGAGCGGCGGCCGGCCGGGAAATAACCATGAGCGGGAAGGCGAAACTCGCGAGAAGCACCGCCCGCTTCAAATTTGCGTTCATTTTAGACTCCATCAGTTACGTGGCGAAAAAGTCCCAACATTGGTCGTGCATTCTGCTACCCCGCGAATGCAAGTGATGGTCCAGCGCGACGTTGTCAGGTACGCCAGAATATCCGTTTGCGGGTGAACAAGCGGACCAGCAACACCACCACGATTGTGCTGATGACGCTCCGGAGAACGACCGACCCGGCGGAGTCACGCAGCACCCCGCGGACCGGCGGAATCATCTCCAGAATGGAGTTCAGGAAGACCGTATAGAGCACGTAGCACAGCATCGGATTGTGCCCGACATCGATCAGAGTTGCGACCGACTTCCTGCGGTTGAGCACCTCCACGATTGCAGCAAAAGCCACCAGCAGCATCATCGTGAGGCCGGTAACCGTAAAAAAGTACGACAGCGTTTCAGGAACTTTCTTGATCCCGCCTTCCGATGGCTCGAGGAACAGTCCGATCAACAGCCAAACGGCCGCCCAGGCGAACAGCGCCCGCAGCATCCGCTCATGCTCGGTGGTTGGGCGCCACACCAGGCCAGCCCCGAGTAGGCAGAGCACCCCTGCGGCTTGAGTGGTTTCCCCTACCCACCTTCCATACAAGCCTGCGACCACTATGGGAGTAAGGACGAAGCCGAGCCCCGCGAGCGCTGCCACGCGCGACCGACTCCACGAACTATCGGACGTCACCGACGCGTGCGGCCCGGCCGGAGTGCGCATCCATCGGAGAATCACGTCTCCCGCGATGGTGCCCGGGATGACGACGGCCATCAGTCCCAGATCAGTGGGCCTGAAGAGCCATGGTGCGGGCGAGCTCCACCACCACTGCCCGATCCACCCGTCGCCCCTCGCTCCGAGATACAGCGCGACTATGCCGGCGAGGACTGCGAGTCGGGCCTGCAGGTTATTTCGCGTGAAGTACCAGACGAGCGACCCAAACAGGGACGCAACCGCAAGATAGGCGATTATCTCGTCGCGCCGGGCGGGCGAGAAAGTCTTGCCGTAAGTGAGAGGAGACAGCGTCAGAAAAAGTATCGCTGCGATCCAGCCGGCGCGGCTGATCCAGACGGATGTGCGCTCGCTCCAATCCGCTCTCCGCCTTACAAATACGGCGAACATGATGACAAAGCCCAGGATTGCCAGCGCCCGTCCGGTTTGCGTGTACCCGATGAAGTAGGTGTTGGCGTGGCCGATCAGAAGCGCGAATACGAACAGCAGGCCAAACCGCCTGAGCGCGGCGAGAACGATACTGACTTCCGTCTCTCCCTGTTCTATGCGGCGGGAAAGAGTAATCGGAAGAGCCGCGGCCATCGTGAAGATGAACGCGGCGTACGCGAGATCACGCCATCCGATGCCGGGCGCGTCCACGAGCGCGAGCGTCGGCGGTGGCATCTGCTTGTGGTACATCCAAAGCGGGAGGAGCGCCGTCTGGATCGTGAAGCCGAATGTCATGAGCACGAGGAAGAACCCCCGGAGCGCATCCAGGCTCAGCGCGCGTCGCGGCTGCGAACGAGAGCCGGAATCCGGCGTTTCCGATCGGCCGCCATCCGCGGCCTTGAGTGACGCCAGCAACCGGGCCGTGCCCGCCTCACGAGAAGGAGGAGGCGTAGGCGATCTCACAGGATACTCGCTGGAGAGCCCGCCCTCGGGCGAGCCGTGCAGCGGGCCGTGAATCACGATCG
>DATLBG010000121.1:0-6283 GCA_035527035.1 Gemmatimonadaceae bacterium
GCTTCGTGGATCAGTAAATCGGCGTTGGCCGCGGCTGAGATAGTTGCCTCGCACGGGCGGGAGTCGCCGGTGATGACGATGCGGCGGCCGCCGCGCGGCGGGCCCACAAGTGATTCGGCGGTGACGATGCGGCCATCGGGGAGAGTCACGGGTCGGCCGCGGTGAAGGGCGCCCCACAAAGGGCCTTCGGGGATTCCGAGCTCCCGCGCCGCCTCCGGATCGAAGCGGCCGAGCCGCTCCTTTTCGACGAGCGCGTATCCCATGGCGCTCTTGCCCGCGTGGTCGGCGGGGAAGGTCGTCAGGGTGTACTGGTCGTGCTCGATGCTATCGCCGGGCTTGAGCTCGGTGACTTCGATCGGGAACGGCTCTTTCTCGGTTCCGAGGCGAATCGCGCGGCGCAGCAGATCATCCGAGCCGGGCGGGCCGAACAGGTGCAGCGGCTCGGTGCGGCCGCCGAGCGCAAAAGTCCGGCACAGGCCGATCACGCCGAGCATGTGGTCCGCGTGCATGTGGGTAAAGAAGATCCGCTCGAGGGAGAAGGAGATCCCGTAGCGCATCATCTGTCGCTGCGTTCCCTCGCCGCAGTCGAACATCAGCGTCTCGCCTTCGCGGATGAGCGCGACCGAGGAGACGTTGCGCTCGACGGTCGGGCGCGACGCGGAGGTGCCGAGAAAACGGACCGTGAGCGACATGAGCCCAATATATCCGCTGCCGGCGCCGGGCCGCGCTGCGGGCTAAATGCCGTACTGGCATTGACTTCCGCCTTAGGGACGGATATGATTGGGGGTAGTCCCGAAACGCGCCTGGCGCGTTTAGACTACGAACCGGCCGAATGCGACGGGCGGTACTCTCCCGCGGGCGAAGCAGTCGCAAGGTCATTTTGGGGCTGTAGCTCAGCTGGGAGAGCGCTGCATTCGCATTGCAGAGGTCAGGGGTTCGAGCCCCCTCAGCTCCATCCAGGTAAAACGATTGTTGTAACAAATCGTCTAACCACAGGGTAGTATTAACAACCAGTAGGTACCCGCCATCGCTCGGTAGGACGTAGAGTTCCAATGGCGTTGTGCGTGGTTACCTGCTGAAGCGGAGAACGCCGCGATTCTCATCCGGAGAAATCGCGGCGTTCGTGCGTTCGGGAGGGACTTAGTCCAGGCGCGCGGTGACGTCCGCTTGCAGCGCGGTAAAGACGTCCCGCATGAAGCGGGATTCGTCGACCTCGGTTTTCCCATAAAAGTCCCCGGTCGCGCGCGCGGTTAGCCGGTTAAAAAAGCGCAGGATCGCGCTTTCCTGCACGACCGCTTTCCCCCGGCGGCTCAGGATGGTCTGACCGTTGGGCTGGCCGAACACCCGAATCTCGTAGGTCGCGCCGTTCCCCTGGAACGGACGCCTCAGCGGAGTCGGAATGAAATGCCGGGCGCCCAGCGGGAGCCGCCACTCGGGCTCTTTCCTGAATTGAAAGAGCCAGCCGCGCTCGGTGGCGCCGCGGGTGATGTAGAAATCGCCGACGAGGTTGCTCCAACCGACGGTGAAGATTCCAATCTTTGTCGTCACGTCGGAGCGAATGATCAGCGAGTCGGGCATCGCGCGCATTCCTCCCTCCAGCGGCGCCATTTTCCCCTCGCGCGACCTGAGCCGGACCATGAACAGCATGTCCCGGCCGCTGATCTCCATCCAGCGCGAGCCTCGCGCATCCGTCGCTACCATGCGCAGCCGCGTTCCAGAGAGGTACTCCTTCAGATAATCCGCGTACGCGCCCGGCATCCGCGACGGCGTTATGCGAAGCCCGAGCGTGAGCGTCGTGCCGCCGTCCCGATCCTGCACGGTACGAAGCGTGTCCACCACGAACAGCCTCTCGAGAATGGCCAACGTCCGCGGCAGCTCCGTGCGGAACTGCGCCCGCAGCGTGGCGCTCGACCTGTCCTCGGCGGCGGTGAAAAGCCCGGCGATGACCTGCGCGAAGGCGGCGGGCGCGACGCGGCCGATCGAAAAATCCGACGTCGTGGTCCACTCGTACTCGCTCGCGCTGAGCTGCTTGAGATGCAATCCGTGAATTCCGTCCGCGGGCGAGTCCGGGCGAGGCGGAGGCCACCGCGGGGTGATCAGGTAGCTACGCGGCGTCGATTGGCCGGCGAGGATCAGCGCGCGGGTGCTGTCGCGGCCGTTGACGTAGTTCCAGACGGAGGTGTCGTTGTAAATCAGCGACGGCGTCAGCGCATGCCGCCCGAACTTCCTCCGCGCGGCCATGGCCTTCGGCGCGCGAACGGGATCGGAGAAGCGGGCCGCGAGCGAGCCGAGGAAATCGTCGGCGGCAGCGCGCGCGGGCGCCGGGCCCGCGGCGAAGCCGTCGGCCGAAGGCGAGCAGCCGCTCAGCAGCGCGGCCAATGCCAGGACCGCCGCGAAAGCGGTGCGGTCGCCGTAACGTCGGGCCGGCGGGAGCGTCAATGTATTCGGGTACCAGTTGGAGCTCATATGCGAAGCACGTTGAATAAAGCGATTGCGACCGCGGCGATCATGGCTGTGTCCGGCGCGTGTGGATCATCCGATTACGTCGGAGATCCGGGGTACATCCCGCCACCGCAGGCGTCGATCGTGCCGCTCACGGACATGGGGACAGCTACCTATCTGGGATTCCCCGGAGGTCTGTACCCCGGCGGCGCGAAAATACCTCCGGCGCGTCACGACAGCGTCGGCCGGGCCAGAGCACGCGCCGTACAGCCGCTGGACGTGAATGGTAACGTGACGGCGGCCGGGAAGTACGTGCTGCTGTCCATCGGAATGTCGAACACTACACAGGAGTTCTGCTCCGGCAGCTCGGCGCCGCCATGCGATTCGTGGACGTTCGTGGGTCAGGCGCTGGCCGACGCGGCCGTCGAAAAAACGTCGTTGGAGCTGGTGAACGGAGCGGCCGGTGGTAGAACGGCCTCGGCGTGGGACTCCCCCGTTGATACCGATTACGATCGCATTCGGGATACGCGGCTCGCGCCCCGCGGGCTGAGCGAGCAGCAGGTGCAGATAGTCTGGGTGAAAGTCGCGAACGCGCAGCCTTCGAGCTCGCTGCCCGCCGGCGACGCCGACGCGTATTTGCTCGTCGCGCAGATGGGCAACATCGCGCGTGCCCTCAAGACGCGTTATCCAAACGTGCGCCAGGTTTTCTTCTCGAACCGCATCTACGCGGGCTACGCCGTGACGACGCTGAATCCGGAGCCGTACGCCTACGAGTCGGGCTTCGCGGTGAAGTGGGCGGTGCAGGCGCAAATCGACCAGAAGCAGACCGGCACGATCAACGTCCGCGCGGGGAACCTGAATTACGATGGAGTCGCGCCGTGGATCGCATGGGGACCGGATCTCTGGGCAGCCGGTGAGACGGCGCGATCGGACGGACTCTTTTACACGAGAAATGATCTTGTGGCGGATGGAACGCACCCGTCGCAGAGTGGGCAACAGAAAGTAGGACGGCTGCTGCTCGACTTCTTCAAGGGCTCGGCGTACACGGGCTGCTGGTTCCTGGCTGCGGGGAGCTGCTAGACGATTGCGGCCTCAGGACTAACTGCCACTGCGGATCGGCGATTAAGTGAGGATTGCGGACAGAGCGGCGGATGAGCTCCTCGGTCCTCACTTAATCAGTAATCCGCGATGCCGTTAGTCCTGAGGCCGCAAAGTCCGTGATCCGCAGTCCGCAGTGATGGTTGAGTCGAGGCCCGGTCGGATTTACATTGAGGACAGGCGCCGCGGCCCCCCGCGGCGTTTTTCTGCCCCTTGGTGTAACTGGCAACACGTCTGACTCTGGATCAGAAGAGTCCTGGTTCGAGCCCAGGAGGGGCAACTGGAGCGGGTCAGCCAAGCTGACCCGCTTTGCTTTTCTGCAGGCGCTCCGGGTCCGAACTGGCCCGTCCGCAGCGGCGCCTGTACGTTGGAGTGCTTCGTCCTCCGGAAAACTTGGCTGCCTTACTAGAGCGACTCCAATCCCTGCTCGGCGCTAACTACACCATCGAGCGGGAGCTCGGCGGTGGAATGAGCCGCGTGTTCGTCGCGCGCGAGACGGCGCTAGGGCGCGAGGTAGTCATCAAGGTGCTGCCACCCGAGATGGCGGCGGGGGTCAACGCCGAGCGCTTTCGGCGGGAGATTCAGCTCGCAGCGTCCCTGCAGCATCCACACATTGTCCCGCTGCTCAGCGCCGGCGCCGTTGACGACCTGCTGTATTACGTGATGCCGATGGTCGAAGGGGAGTCGCTCCGCGCGCTTCTCGTGAAAGGCGGTGAGCTTCCCATCCCGAAGGCGACGCGGATTTTGCGGGATGTGTCGTCGGCGCTGGCCTACGCGCACGGGCGCGGCATCACGCACCGCGACATCAAGCCAGACAACATTCTCATTTCCAGCGACTTTGCGCTGGTGACCGATTTCGGCGTCGCCAAGGCTGTGAGCGAGGCGACCGGTGAGTCCAACCTGACATCTATCGGGATCGCTCTGGGAACGCCGACGTACATGGCGCCCGAGCAGGCGGCCGCGGACCCGCAGGCCGACCATCGCGTGGACATATACGCTCTGGGCGCGGTCGCATATGAGATGCTGACGGGCCGCCCGCCCTTCACCGGTCCGAATCCGCAGATGGTGCTCGCGGCGCACGTGACGCAGCAGCCGGAGGCGGTGACTCAGCACCGGCCCGCGATTCCTGCGGCGTTGGCTGCGCTAGTCATGCGCTGTCTGGAGAAGAAGCCGGCCGACCGGTGGCAGACCGCGACCGAGATCAATCAGCAGCTCGATGCCATGGCTACGAGCGGCGGCCACGAAGCCACGCGCGCGATGCCGGCTACCGCAAGCTCCGCGGCGGTTCCGGCATCGGCCGCGTCCGTCTGGCGTTCCCGTCGCGCGGCTGTCGCCGCCGCATTCGTGCTCGGGCTCTCGGCGTTCGGCGCACTCGCTCTGTTCCAATCGGGGAGAGGATCGTCGCGATTGAATCCAAAAAGAGTGTCCGTAGAGGAATTCGAGAATCAGACGCGCGACGTGTCGCTGGATCCGCTCGGAAAAATGGCGGCCGACTGGATCTCGCAGGGGATCGCGCAATCCGGCGTGGCGGAAGTCCTGTCCATGCCGATGTCAACGCGTGACGTCGTGAGCGGCGGACCGGCGGTGCCAAGGCCCAGCCGCGACCGGCGGGATGAAAGCGCGGACCAGTCCCGCGCCGGGACGATCATACGGGGGCGCTATTACCGGGACGGTGACAGCCTGAGATTCCAGGCGGAGCTGCTCGACGCCAATACCAGTCAGGTGATTCGTGCGCTCGAGGCGGTATCCGCTCCTCTAGGCGCGCCGATGGTAGCCATCGAGCGACTCCGTCAGCGCGTGCTCGGCGCGGTAGCCACGCTGAACACGGCGGAGCTCGCAGATTGGGCTCGCGCCACGACCGAGCCGCCGATGTTCGAGGCATACCAGGAGTACCTCGCGGGGGTCGAATTAATCGAGCAGCGGAGCGGCAGTGCTGGGCGAGCGGGGCGGTCTGGGTCGACTTACGGCCGGTCGTCGTACGACCATTTTCTGCGCGCCTTTCAGCTCGATTCCACGTTTTTGCTGGCGGGGCTGGCGGCGGCGGAGTACGCGCCTGATCCTTTGGACGCCGAATCCCTCCTTGTCGTGATCGAGCGGGTACGGCCGCGGTGGTCACCTGTGGATCGCGCGCTGCTTGACGGCGCCAAAGCGAGAAGCAGGGGTGACCTCGTGGGCGCGCTCCGGGCCTCGCGGCAACTGGCGCAGCTGGCTCCGGGGCCCAACTCGTACGTGCAGCTTTCTACCGACGCGATTCTTGCGGGTCGGCCGCACGAGGCCCTGGAGGCGCTGGCGAAGGCGGATCCCGAACAACGATTGACCATCGGCTGGGGTGAGCGCACTGACGCTCTGCACATGGTAGGCAACTATCGCCGTGAGCTTCGCGCGGTGATCCGTCGGCGGGAGCTCGGTGTCGCGGATCTATATGACGAGGTACAGGTGTACGCGGCGACTGGAAAAACAGAAGAGGTGGACGAGCGCGTGGCGGAGCGCATCCGCAATCCACCGCAGGGCAGCGACACCCCGGGACAACTGCTGCTGTTCGCTGCCCGCGAGTATCGCGCTCACGAGTATCCCGCCCAGTCTCACGCAATGGCCAGGCAATCCATCGCCTGGTTCCGGAATCGGGATCCGGCCGATCTCGCGCCCGGAGATTGGGAGACGCTGGGCCAGGCGCACTATCATATCGGCGAATGGCCGGAGTCGCGCGAGGTTTTCGCGCGGCTTCTGCGCGGAGACAGCACCA
>DATLBG010000122.1:0-6311 GCA_035527035.1 Gemmatimonadaceae bacterium
CTTGCCCTCGCGTTCCGCTTCCGCTCGGACGTTACCGCCCGGGGCAGGCTACTGAAGATCCTTAGCGCTACGGTGATGGGCGGGGCGATCGTCGGAATGCACTACACGGCGATGACCGCCGCGCGCTTTGCTCCGGGCCACTCGATGAAGGAGTCCGGTCTGGCCATCGACGCAACCGGAGATCTGGGGGCCGCGGTTGCGGGAAGCACGATTCTCGCCATTGTACTGGGACTAATCGGCGCGGTGATCGACCGCAATATCCAGTCGCGAACGGCGTTCACCGCCCAGCTCGCCGAGAGGACCGCACTGCTCACCAAGAGCGAGCAGCAGTACCGGCTCATAGTGGACACGGCGCTCGACGCCGTGATTACGATGAGCTCCGCCGGGCTCATCACGGATTGGAATCCGCAGGCGGAAAAGCTGTTTGGATGGACGCGGACCGAAGCGATCGGCCGGCGCATGTCCGAGACCATTATTCCGCCGCGCTACCGCGTCGCGCACGAGCGAGGGCTGACCAGGTTCTTCGAGACGGGCGAAGGTCCTGTGCTGAACACGCGCATTGAAATCAGCGCCATCCGGAGAGACGGCGCCGAATTCCCGGTCGAGCTTGCGATCTCCCCGGCGCAAGTCGGCTCCGAGTGGACGTTCAGCGCATTCATAAGGGACCTCACCGACCGAAACGTTGCAGCGGAGGCGGTGCGCGCTGGCGAACAGCGCTACCGCGAGCTGTTCGAGGACATCCCGGTCGGGCTCTACCGCAGTACTCCTGAAGGCCAGCTGGTGGACGTCAACCCGACGATGACCGCGATGCTCGGGTACCCCGATAACGAATCGCTCATCAACACGCCCGCTATCGATCTGTATGTGGACCCGGCCGATCGCGATCGGTGGACCGCGGAGATGAAGCGCAACGGGGTCGTCCGCAACTTCGACATTCGCATGCGGCGCCGGGACGGAACGCTGATCTGGGCGCGCGAGACTACCCATGCCAAGCGAATCGCCGACGGCACCATCGTGCTCTTCGAGGGCGCGATAGAGGACATTTCCGAGCGGATCGCGGCCGAGCAGCGGTTGCGCGCAAGCGAAGCACAGCTGCGGCAGGCACTGAAGATGGAGGCCGTGGGTCAGCTGGCCGGAGGCGTCGCGCACGACTTCAACAATCTGCTCACCGTGATCTTGAGCTACTCGTCGATGCTGCTCGAGCGGATCGACCGCGACGACCCGAACCGGGACGACGTCAGCGAGATCGCCACCGCGGCCGATCGGGCCGCAGGACTCACGCGACAGCTCCTTGCATTCGGCCGCAAGCAGGTCATGAACCCGCGAGTCCTCAACATCAATACCGTGATCAGTGACCTCGAGAACATCCTGCGCCGCCTGGCGGGCGAAGACGTGGATTTCCGGATGGTTCTGGATCCAGGCGTCGCGGCTATCAGGGCGGACCCGGGCCAGCTGGAGCAGGTGCTGATGAACCTCGTGGTGAACGCGCGGGATGCGATGCCGTCAGGCGGCCGGCTGACGATCAGCACTTTCAACGCCGGCTCCCCTGAGGCACCGGCCGGGATCCTTCCCGAATCGTGTCAGGGGAAGTTCGTCGTACTGTCCGTCGCCGACACCGGTAGCGGAATGACGGCTGAAGTGCAGCAACGGCTGTTCGACCCGTTTTTTACGACGAAAGAGCCTGGGCGTGGCACGGGTCTCGGGCTTTCCACCGTGTACGGAATCGTGAAGCAGTCGGGCGGCGAAGTCGTCGCGGAGTCGGAGCTCGGCCGTGGCTCCACGTTCAGAGTTTGTTTTCCGCGGCTCGAAATCGCAGTTCAGGAGACTGCGCTGGTAATGGCGACGGATGCTCCGCGGGGGACAGAATCCATACTGATTGTGGAAGACGAAGACATCCTCCGGGCGCTCGGCGAGCGGGTATTGACGCGGTATGGCTACACCGTCCTCTCGGCGAGCAACGGCGCGGACGCCGTTGCGATAGCTGCCGATAATGGCCTCACGCTACATGCCGTCGTCACGGATGTCGTGATGCCCGGGATGACTGGTAGAGAGCTGGCCGAGAGGCTCAGCCAGATTCGGCCGGGCTTGAGGATCCTGTTCATGTCAGGCTATATGGACGACGAGGTGATCCGGCGCGGAGTTCAGCGCGGGGAGGCCGCGTTCCTGCAGAAGCCTTTCACGCCGGCGGAGCTTGCCCGAAAAGTTCGCGAGGTTCTCGACGGCGCTTCAGTGGTGTGAGGCTCGCCGTGTAGGGATCTCAAACGACGTGTCAGCCGGCTGCTGGATCCTCTCGCGTCGCCGCCCGATGAACCGCCTGGGTTTTACCTTCATCCGATGCCAATTCACGTTGTCAGACTCGGCTCCCCGCGGGTGCCGCGGGAGGGTCTGCGGTTGGGTACGGTGCGTCGCCCACCACGCGGCGTTCGCAAAGCCGATTTCGCGAAGCTCGACTACTTCGACGTGTGGCTTCCGGAGCTCGCGCCCGGCGCGCCGCTGGTATCATGGGCGCTCGCCAAGCCATGGACCGACGCGCGCTGGCGAAGGTACGTGCGAAGCTATTTGAGCGAGATGAAGGCGCCGTCCGCCCGGCACCTGATCGACACCCTGGCTGCGCTGTCATCCGCGACGACCTTTTCCGTCGGATGCTACTGCGAAAACAGGCATCGGTGCCACCGAAGTCTCCTGGCCGATCTGCTGCGCGACGCTGGGGCGGACGTGAGCTTCCAGAAGTGACAGGCGGCGCGCGGTGACACAGATCTCGTTCAATGGCGTCGGCGTCAGCTTCGGCGCGTCCACGATTTTCTCCGACGTATCGTTCACCGTCGCGGCGGGAGAGCGGTGGGGAATCGTTGGCCGGAACGGAACGGGGAAGACTACCCTGTTCCGCCTTCTTACCGGCGAGCTCGAGCCGTCGCGCGGCAGCGTCGTCCGGCAGCCGGGGCTGCGCGTATCGCTGCTCGAGCAGCATCGCGAGTTCCACGGCGCGGAGATGGTGTGGGAGGCGGCGGCGGGAGAGCTTGGCGAGCTGCTGGCCCTCGAGACCTCCCTGATCGCGCAGGCGGAAGCGCTGGCGATGGATTCTTCCGATGCGGCGATGGCGCGCTACGGCCGCGACCTCGAGCGATTCGAGCGCGAAGGCGGCTACGAGGTGACGTCGCGGATAGACGCGGTGCTGCACGGCATCGGCTTCGACCCCGCGCGCGCGCGCGTCACGCCTGTGTCCACGCTCAGCGGCGGCGAGCGCGGCAGACTCGGCCTCGCGCGGCAGCTCGTGAGCACCGCCGACATCCTGCTGCTGGATGAGCCGACCAACCACCTCGATCTGGAGACGACGCGCTGGCTCGAGCAGTACCTCAAGGAGATGGACAGGACGGTGCTACTCGTCAGCCATGATCGGGCGTTCCTCGCGGCGACCGTAGACCACATGCTGCATTTCGAGGGCGGATCGGCCACGGCATACACCGGCGGGTACGAGCGGTTCGTGGCGCAGCGCGAAGAGCGGCGCCTCGCGCAGCAGCGGCAGTTCGCGCAGCAGCAGAGCAAGATCGCCAGGGAGACCGATTACATCGCGCGAAATCTCGCGGGACAAAACACCCGCCAGGCGAAGGGCCGCCGAAAGCTGCTCGCGCGCATGCCGCGGCTCAGCCCGCCGGTCGGCGACGACGCAACGATGGCGCTCCGCTTCGAGGTGAAGGAGCGCGGTGGAGACCGCGTCGTGTCGGCGGACAAAGTCGATGTCGCCGTAGAGCGGCGCACGCTCGTAAAGGGCTTCACGGGCGCAGTGATGCGCGGGGATGTGCTTGGATTCATCGGTCCGAACGGCAGCGGCAAGTCGACGTTCATCCGCACGCTTCTCGGCGATCACCCTCTTGCCGCGGGAGATCTACGCGTCGGCGGCACGGTGACGGCGGCATACTATAGGCAGGACCTGTCGCAGCTTCCCGGCGACAGCTCCATCTACCAAAGCATCGCCGAGCTGCGTCCCAATTGGGAGCGCCGGCTCATCCAGGGCCACCTTGGCAGGTTCGGATTCTCGGGCGACGAGGTGCAGCGGCGCATCGGCTCGCTCTCTGGCGGGGAGCAGGCGCGCGTAGCTCTGGCGATGCTGATGCTGTCGGGCGCGAACCTTCTGGTTCTAGACGAGCCTACCAATCATCTCGACGTCGAATCCATCGAAGCGCTCGAAGATGCAATCGAGCGCTACGACGGAACCGTGCTGCTCGTCAGCCACGACCGCGAGTTGCTGCGCGCGCTGACCAGCAAAGTGTGGGTGCTGCACGACACGCGCATCACCGAGTTCGCCGGCGGGTTCTCGGAGTGGGAGGAGATCAGCGCGGAGCGCGAGCACGCGGCCCGCGTGCAGGCGTCGGAGGAGCAGGCGCTCAATCGTGTCCACGAGCGCCAGCGCGTTGCGAAGGCCGAGAAGGGACGGGTCAAGACCGGATCGAGCGCAGGCGGTCGCAAGGATGAGCGCGCGCTGCGCCGGAAGCTGGAGGAGGCAGAAGCGCGCATCGGCGGGCTGGAGGCCAAGGTCGCCGCGGTGACGCGCGAGCTGGAGAACCCCGCGCTGTACACCAGGCCGAACGGACCCGCCGATGCTGCCCGGCTTGGCGTACAGTTGAACGAGCTCAAGGCGGAGCTGGACCGCTCATTGGAAGAGTGGACCAAGGCCGGAGCGGCGCTCGACGCACCGGCCTGATCCGGCCTTATCTCACTCTTATAGCGACCTTCGAAGTATCGCCAGGCAGCCCGACCATCGCGTGGCGCAGCGTGAGCATTCCGGGCGCGCGCGGCGTGAGCTCGACATCCATTATCTGACCGGGCGCGAAGTGGCTCAACCTCGCCGGACCGGTGATGGATTGATGCTGCGGCAGATCGGCCCCGTCCCTCGCGACCACGCGCCACTCAGCCGCGGTGTCACCCGCATACAGTCCGACATCGAGAAGGTAATCCGTCCGAATGTTGATCAGGCGCAAGCGGTAGGTCGTGCCGGCTCGAAGCTCCATGGTATCGAGCGACGTCTTGCCGTTGAGCAGAGTCCCCGGCGGCGGGCGCAGGAAGTTGATGGTCGGGCCGTTGTCGCTGAACAGCAGGATCCTGTCGGTTTCAGGATCGCGCGGCCGCGCTGGATCGACGACGACGATCGCGCCGTACAGCCCGGACGCGATCTGCTGGTTCTCGTTCGAGTGCGAGTGGTACATGAAGGTTCCAGCGCGAGGCGGAGTGAAGCGCACGGTTAGCGAATCGCGCGCCGGGATCATCGGCAGCGTATTCCGGCCCGACCCGCTCCAGCCCGGAACTCCGTCGGGGAAACTCTCCAGCTCGATTCCATGCCAGTGAATCGCCGCGGGCTCGTGCGAGGTATTGACGATGTTGATCGCGACGGGTTGGTCCTTCGTCAGCGTGAGCGTCGGCCCCGGCGTAGGAAGCGCTGAGGGATTCGACTCTTCGGGCGAGCCACCCAGCACGTAGGAATAGCCGACGTAATCGCCGTATATCGAGGCGCGCGAGCGAATCAGCAGCCTGATCGGCCGCGCGGGCCCTGTCGAGGCCACGACGCGTCCACGCGGCTTCACGCGAATGCCCATGATAAGTCCCTGCATTCCGTGCATCGCGCCGGTGGAGTGTCCTGCGTGCGCCGCCGCCGCGTGAGCTTCCGGCATCCGGCGATCCATCTCCAGCGCCGCGCGAGTCGCGATGTGCCCCGCGAAGTGGCAGTGGAAAATCCAGTTGCCGCTCTTCGACGGCGACCACGTCATCGCCATTGTCCGCCCCGGCAAGAGCAGCTCGGTCACGGTCATTCGTCGGTCCGGCGCGGAGTAGATGGAGTCCCGCGCGCTGTTGCCCGTCGCGTCCACCCGAAAGTAGAAGCCGTGCAGGTGCATGGGATGCTCCAGCACTGACATGTTGACCACGCGCCACCGAAGGGAATCGCCCTGCGTGGCGGCGAGTCGTTCCGTGTACGGCCACGAAAGACCGTTGATCGCGAGGGTCGCGTTCGGGCCCAGCCCGCTGACGGTGGTCGTATCCGGAAATAGGAACCAGTTGGTGATGACGAACACGCGGTCGCGTTGGCGGGCGCTCAATCCCGCGGGATCGGCGATGATGATTCCGCCGAGCTGGCCATCTTCCGTGGTTCGGCCGAACACAGGTCCGTCGCTGGTGCGTCCCGCGTAGTAGAAAGTTCCGGGCTCGCGCATTGTGAATCGCAGCTCGCGCGTCCCGCCGGCTGGAATTGCCGTGCTGTCGGCCAGACCGCGGCTTTGCCCCATGCCGTACAACCACATCGTCTTCCCGAGCGCGTTGCGCAC
>DATLBG010000123.1:0-2003 GCA_035527035.1 Gemmatimonadaceae bacterium
CACTCGGGCGCCGGAGATGCGGGGAAGGCTACGCGCGAGCTCCGCCGCTTCCGGGAGATGGTAGCCGCACGGTGATACCACGATGAGCTCCGGTGCGGCGCGCTGGACGTCCTCCCACGTGATTCGGATAGAATCTTCGCCTGGGCGACCGACCGGGTCGTCGCCGCCGGCAAGCGCCACCATCTCCGGAACCCAGTGACCCGCGCAGAACGGCGGGTCCGTCCACTCGAGGACTACCACACGCCTGCGCGGCGCCGATGCAACCGCATCGCGAACGCGCTCCAATCTCCTCCGCGTGGAGCGGACGAGATCATCCGCTGCGTCGGGGCGTCCGATCGCCGTTCCCGCCGCCTGAATGTTCTCCTCGATACCGGCGATGTCCGCCGGCGTGAGAAAGAGAATGTCCGGGCGAACGGCAAAGTTCCGCACCGCGCGGCTCAGCTCATTCCCGGATGGAGCGCATACGCGGCAGAGATTCTGGGTCAGGATCACGTCCGGTCGAAGCTCGCGAAGGAGCACCTCGTCGATGGCGTACATCGACTCCCCGGCAATCATCCGCCCGGACACTGCCCGATCGATCTCGGCAGGCGAAGCGCTAGCCAGGTCCAGAGCCGGGCGACTCACGACAGGAAGACTCGCGACTTCCTCGGGATAGTCGCACTCGTGCGAGCGGCCGACGAGCTGAGCGCCGGCCCCGAGTGCGTACACCATCTCCGTCCCGGCCGGCAGAAAGGAGACTATGCGCACGGCTCGAGATCACAGAACATGAAGCGCTCGTCCCGCATCACCTGGCGCCCGACCCGGTAGAGCACGGGCGCCCTGAACATCGGGCCATCCGAGACGAAGGTGTGGAACTCGCCCCGCTCGCCGCAGGGATCGACGTCGGCAGGGAGCTGGGCGAGCAGCGCGGCGTCATAGCTCATGCCAGAGAACGATGCGTCGAGCTGCGTGCAATCCACGCACACGAGCCGCGCGGTGAAGCCGTCGTCTATTACTCGCTGCGCGATCACGCTCGTGTCGATTCCCCACACCGGGAACAGCGGCACGAGACCGGTGCCCGCGAGCAGCCGCTCGCGATACGCGCGCACGTCTTCCAGAAAAAGATCACCGAACGCGACCGCCGTGGTCGACCGATCGCGTCGGTGGACTTCCGCCAGCACGCCAAGAAAGGCCGCTTCGTAATCGTCGTTCGTGCATGATGAGTCAAGACCGATCTCGAACAGCGGCAAGCCGATGCACCTCGCCTGCTCGCGCAGCAGCTCGCGCCGCACCCCGTGCACGCTTACGCGTTCGTGGTCGCGCGTAACACTGGTCATGAGACAGGAAACCTCCACGTCCGGATCCTGCAACAGGACGTGGAGGGCGAGCGCACTGTCCTTCCCGCCGCTCCAGCTGAGCGCGACGCGCGTCACCGCAGCAGCGCCTCGATTCTGCCTCCCAGGAGAATCCGGCGACCCGGGGCATCAAAATTGAACACCTCCTGGAACCGCTTGTCGAAGATGTTGTCCACCCGCAGAGTCAGAGCGATCGGCGCCCTGCCGCTGCGCACGAGAGGAAACATGCCCGCGAGGTCGGCGACCGTCACCCCGGGGAGCGTCACCCGCTTAGACGGAAAAGTGCGAAAGTCGAGATCCGGCCTTTTGCCAAGGTGACGCACCGACAGAGCTGATGACGCGCCGTTACCGCCCGTGAACAATAGACTCAGGCCGCCGGTTTTACGCGGCCGGCGGAGCAGCTCGTCGCCCACGCGGGCAGTACCCGTGTATCCGGGCGCCAGCTCGGAGACTACGGCCCTCAGCCAGGTCACCGACGCGCGCCCTGACCATCCCCTCTGCGCGGCGGTTCGCAGCTCAACCTCCATCCCACGCGAGGTGGCTCCGCGGAGATTGCCGTACGTCCCCTTGAAGTTGGGCGGGCCTCCGGGAACGTATTCGATCAGCTCGTCGAAGCTCTGGTCGAAATACGTGGCGCTGATTGCCGCGAGGCCGCGAAGAATATCCTGG
>DATLBG010000124.1:0-13977 GCA_035527035.1 Gemmatimonadaceae bacterium
ATCATCATCATGGTCGAGGGCACGTCTTTCATGGGGCTCGGCGGTGCCAACCTCGTCAAGGGCGCGACGGGTCAGACCACCGACAACGAGACGCTCGGCGGGGCGGCGACCCACACCCGCGTGTCGGGCGTCGCCCACTACATGGCCGCCGACGACGGCGCGGCGCTCGACCGGCTGCGGGAGATGATCGACCGGCTCCCCGCGCCGCGCGCGGCCGCGACGCGCGCGGGGAGGCCGCCGGCCGCGGCGCCCGAGTCGCTGTACGACGTCCTCCCCGCCGACCACCGCATGTCGTACGACATGCACCACGTGCTGCGCGCGGTGGTGGACGCGGGAGAGCTCGACGAGTTCCAGGCCAACCTGGCGAAGGAGATGATCTGCGCCGACGCGCGCATCTCCGGCATTCCGGTCGGCGTGATCGCCAACCAGCGCGGCCTGATCAAGGGGCGGCCCGGCGAGAAGCCGCGGTTCGGCGGCATCGTGTACGCCGAGAGCGCCGAGAAGGTGGCGTACTTCATCGACCGGTGCGACCGGCAGGGGATCCCGCTGCTCTTCGTGCAGGACGTCTCGGGCTTCATGGTCGGTCCCGAGGCCGAGCACGAGGGGATCATCCGGTCCGGGGCCCGCTTCGTCGAGGCGATGGCGACGGCGCGCGTGCCCAAGGTCGTGCTGACGGTGAACCACGCCTCCGGCGCGGGCTACTACGCGATGGCCGGCCAGGGCTTCGATCCGGACTTCATCTTCTCCTGGCCGACCGGGCGCATGGGCGTGATGGAGGGCGAGTCGGCTGTGCAGGCCGTGCACGGGCCCGCGATCGAGCAGGCGCGCCGGGCGGGGCAGCCGGTCTCGCCCGAGGTCCAGGCGTCCATGGCGGAGATGCGCGCCGACTACGAGCACCAGCTCGATGCGCGTTACGCCGCGGCGCGCGGCTACGTGGATGCCGTCGTGCACCCCGAGGACACGCGCACCGTCCTGACGGCCGCCCTGCGCGCCGCGTTGCAGAACCCCGGGCCGCACCTGGGCGCCTTCGTGCTCTGACCATACCCATCGTGACCCAACCGAACACGAACGACCGCATCGTCCGCGTGGCGAGCGGGCAGGGCTTCTGGGGGGACTCGCTCGAGGCGCCGCGGCAGCAGGTGGAGGGCGGACCGGTCGACTACCTGATGCTCGACTATCTGGCCGAGGTCACGATGTCGATCCTGCAGAAGCAGAAGGAGCGCGACCCGAGCATGGGGTACGCGCGCGACTTCCTGGGCGCGATCGAGAGCGTGCTGCCGGCGATCGTCGGGCGCGGCGTGCGCGTGATCGCCAACGCGGGCGGCGTGAACCCCGAGAGCTGCGCGCGCGCGGTCCTCGCGGTCGCGGCGAAGCTCGGCGCGGCCGGCAAGGTGAAGGTGGGCGTCGTGACCGGCGACGACCTGCTGCCGCGCCTCGACGAGCTGCTGGACAGCGGACACGAGCTGCGACACATGGAGACGGGCGAGGCGCTCTCGCAGATCCGCGACCGCGTGCTCTCGGCCAACGCCTACATCGGATCGACCCCGATCGTGGAGGCGCTGGCGCGTGGCGCGAACGTGGTGGTGACGGGTCGCTCGACGGACACGGCGCTCACGATGGCGCCGCTGCGGCACGAGTTCGGGTGGGGCGCCGAGGACTGGAACGCGCTCGCCGCGGGCATCGTCGCCGGGCACATCCTCGAGTGCGGCGCACAGTGCTCGGGCGGCAACTGCCTGCACGACTGGCGCACGATTCCCGACCTCGCGAACGTCGGCTACCCGATCGCCGAAGCGCGTGCGGACGGCAGCTTCGTCATCACCAAGCACCCGGGCACCGGTGGCCGCGTGTCGTTCCACTCGGTGGCCGAGCAGCTGGTCTACGAGATGGGCGATCCGCACAGCTACATCACGCCCGACGTGGTCGCCGATTTCACGAGCATCCGGCTCGAGGAGGACGGACCCGATCGCGTGCGCGTGCACGGGATCACCGGCAAGCCCGCGACCGACAAGCTGAAGGTCTCGATCGCCTTCCGCAGCGGGTGGAAGGCCGTCGGCACGCTGGTGTACTCATGGCCCGACGCCATGGAGAAGGCGCGTGTGGCCGACCGCGTGCTGCGCGAGCGGTGCGACCGACTCGGGCTGAGGTTCGACGAGATCCTCACCGAGTTCGTGGGCGTCAGCGCCACGCACGGGCCGCTGGCCGGTGAGACGTCGGCGGACATTCCCGAGGTGCAGCTGCGCGTGGGCGTGCGGGGCGGCGACCGCGCGAGCATCGAGCGCTTCACGCGCGAGATCGCGCCGCTGGTGCTCAACGGCCCGCCGAGCGTAACCGGCTTCGCGGGCGGACGTCCGAAGGTGGAGGAGATCGTGGCGTACTGGCCGGCGCTGCTCGACAAGACCCAGGTCAGGACCAGCGTGGAGATCATCTCGTGAAGGTGCGCCTGCTCGACGTCGCCCACGCCCGGTCGGGCGACAAGGGCGACACCGCCAACGTAGGAGTCATCGCGCTCAAGCCCGAGTGGTACCCGCTGCTCGAGCGCGAATTGACGGCCGCGCGCGTGACCGCGCACTTTGAAGGGATGATCACCGGCCCTGTAGAGCGGTTCGAGCTGCCGAACCTGAGGGCGCTCAACTTTTTGCTGCACGGCGCGCTCGACGGCGGCGGAACGATCTCACTCAAAACCGACGCGCAGGGCAAGGTCTTTTCGACGGCGCTGCTCCGCATGGTGCTCGAGGTGGCGGACGCCGAGGCGAAGAAGCTCGCCCTGCCAGGAGCGTCCGCGTGAAGCGCGTCATCTGCGAGGAAGGCGCCGGGGTAGCGAACCTGATCCTGGCCCGCCCGGAAAAGAAGAACGCGCTCGATCGCGTCGCCGCCGATGAGCTGGCAAAGTATCTCCGCGCGATTGGCGACTCGCCGACGATTCGCGCCGTGCTCATCACGGCCGAGGGCGAGGATTTCTGCGCTGGAGCGGATCTCGAGGCGCTGTCCGGAATGCGCGACGCGACCCCGGACCAGCATCGCGCCGAAGCGCAGGCGCTGGCGGATGTGTTCATCGCCATCCGTTCGCTGCCGCAGCCCGTGGTGGCCGGCGTGCACGGACACGCGCTCGCGGGCGGGTGCGGGCTCGCGAACGCCTGCGACATCGCGCTGGCGCACGAGAACGCCCGCTTCGGCTACCCCGAGGTGCGGGTCGGCTTCGTTCCCGCGATAGTGATGACGATGCTGCGGAGGAGCGCGGGCGCCAAGCGCGCCTTCGAGCTTGTGGCCACGGGCCGGATCATCCATGCGGATGAGGCCGAGCGCATCGGCTTGATCACGCGCGTCGTTCCAGGCGCGACGTTCAAGGAGGATGTCGAGCGGTGCGCGGCGCAGCTCGCGGAGCTGCCGCCGGAAGCGGTACGTCTCACCAAGCGTCTTTTCTACGAGGCTGAAGGGACGAGCTTCGCCGACAGCCTCGCGGCCGGGATCGCGGGCAACGTCGAGGCGCGCTCCACCGCCGCGTTTCGCGAGGGAGTCGCGAGATTCGCTCGCAAGGGGGAGAAGCGATAGTGCCGAGCATGATGGCCATTCGCATGGCTTTGGCCATCACCGCGCTGCTCCTTTTCGGGATAGGCATCCGGGGCGAGGCCCCATACCTCCGGTGGGCCGGCATCGCCTTCCTGGGCGCTGCCCTGATGCTCCGGTTCGTGGGGCGGAGGACGCCGAAGGGCTGATTGGAGGGCTTGCGGTCCGCCTCGAAATGAGACGGTTAGTGGCATCATGGTTTGTGGTTTATGGTTCGTGGTCCTCTCCTCGCTCCCTCCCACCGGTCGGCACCAGCTCGATGACAGGCGTAGCAGTCCCAAGAACCCGCAGGACGAAGAAGAGAGCGGGCACGCCCACGGCCATCGACGTTCTGCGCGATACGTTCGGATACCAGGACTTTCGCGCGGGCCAGCTCGCCGCGGTCGAGGCCGCGCTCGCGGGCCGTGACACGCTCGTGGTGCTTCCGACGGGCGGCGGCAAATCCCTGACGTACCAGGTCCCGGCCATGGTGCTTCCCGGGCTCACGGTGGTGGTCTCGCCGCTGATCTCGCTGATGAAGGATCAGGTGGATGTGCTCACGCGGAAGGGCGTCGGGGCCGCGTTTCTCAACAGCACGCTGTCGCTAAACGACTCGCTCGACCGCCTTGCGCGCGCGACGACCGGCGACATCAAGCTGTTGTACGTCGCGCCGGAGCGGCTGGAATCAGAGCGGCTGGTAGAGCGGCTGCGCTCGATCGGAGTTTCCCTGCTCGCCGTGGACGAAGCGCACTGCGTCAGCCAGTGGGGCCACGATTTCAGGCCGAGCTATCTGCGGCTCCGGCAGGTGCGCGAGGGAATCGGATCGCCTCCCACGATCGCGCTCACGGCCACCGCTACGCCGCAGGTCCGCGCCGACATCATCACGCACCTCGGCCTGCGCGAGCCCGAGGTGGTCATCACCGGCTTCGACAGGACCAACCTGTCGTACGCGGTACAGTCGGTGAAGCGCGACCGCGAGAAGGACGAGCTGCTCGTTGACACGCTGCTCCAGACCAAGGGGACCACGGTCGTGTACGCGCCGACGCGAAAGGCCGTGGACCGGCTCACCGGCGTGCTCACCCGCGCGCGCATCGGCGCGGCCGCGTACCATGCCGGCCTCGCCGCCGACCGCAGGCGCAAGGTGCAGGACGACTTCATGAGCGGGAAGACGCGCGTGATCGTCGCGACCAACGCTTTCGGAATGGGAATCGACAAGCCTGACGTGCGGCTCGTCATCCATTACGCCATGCCCGGCACGCTCGAGGCGTATTACCAGGAAGCGGGACGCGCGGGGCGCGACGGCGACCATTCCGATGTGCTGCTGCTGCACGCATACCAGGACCGGTTCACGCACGAGTTCTTCATCAAGAGCGCGCACCCCGACCGGCGGACCGTCGAGCGGGTGTACGGGGCGCTGCAGCGCGCTACGAATGGAAAGGGAGTCGCGTCGAACGACATGGAAGCGCTGGCCGCGCTCGCCGGAACCGGCATCGGAACGCGCGACGCAGAGGCGGCGATCCGCGTGCTCACAGCGGCGGGCGCCGTCGAGGCCGTCGGCCCGTCCCCGTCGCTGGTGCAGGTGCGGCTGCTGGCCACGCACGCGCGAATCAGGAAGGAGCTGAGCGAGGGCGCGGAGCTGGAGATCGGGTTGCTGCGAGCGTTATGGGTGTCAGCGCGCGATAATCTTTACACCGGCGCGACGTACGATCTGAATGCGCTTCCGCCGGGATTCGGCGGGCCCGCGGGGGCGACGCCGCTGCTCGAGGTGCTCGCATCCAGGCAGTTCATCGCCTGGGAGCGAAGCGGCGGCGGGCTGACTCTCACCGGCACGCGAAGCGGGAAGGATCTCGACATAGACTGGGACGCGCTCGAAACGCGCAGGCGGGCGGAGATGGCGAAGCTGGACATGATGCAGAAGTACGCCCAGACGAAATATTGCCGCCGCGCTTTCGTGCTCCGGTACTTCGGCGATCGCGCCGCAGCTCGCGGCCAGAACTGCCGGAGCTGCGACAACTGCCTCGCGTGAGTTGAGCGGTCCGGCCCGCGCTAGTTCAGTTGGCGGTGTCCTGGGCGGGGCGTACGAGAAGCAGGATCGGGATGTTCCAGCCGGCTCTACGCGTGCGGATGCTCAGTAGTAGCTCGCCGGGAGCCGCGGGCGTGAACTCGAAATCCGCCGTCTCTCCCGGACCTGTCAGGAGAAATGCGGGCCGCGGCGCGCGCTGCGATTCGGGAAGATCCGCGCCGTCCTTGGCAATGGGCCGCCAAGTGGACAACTCCGTGTCGGTGCCCAGGGAAAACTGAACCCGCCATTCCGGATTGATGTTGATCATTCGGAACCGGTACGTCCGTCCGGCGACGAGCTCGATTGGTTCGGGCTCCCGCTCGCCGTTTACCGTACCCATGTCGTATTCGCCATCGTTGATCGGGCCCGCTGCTCCCACGAGAAAGATCTTGTCCCGTGTCGGGTCAAACTTCTGTCCCGGGTCCAGCACGATCAAAGGGTTGAACATTCCCGAGACGATCTGCCTCATCTCGTTGAGATGGGAGTGATAGATGAACGTCCCGGAGCGTGGCGGCGTGAAGACAGCATCGAACGAGCCGTTGGCAGGCACGTTGGTGAACAGATTCCCCCCCATGCCGCTCCAGTCCGGCACGCCGTCCGGAAAACTTTCCAGCTCGATTCCGTGCCAGTGGATCGCCGTCGGCTCGCCGAGGCGGTTGGTCACCCGGATGCGCACGCGCTCGCCGCGGGTAAGAATCAGCGGGGTTCCGGGCGCTTGCGCAGAATCCGGACGAGGCTCGGCAGCGCCTCTCTGCTCAATGAGCGAGAGGCCGGGCTTGTCGCGGAAAATGCGAGGCTTGGATTGCACGAAAAGGGCGACGTCGCGCGGCGTTGCGCGATTGACGCGCTGAGGGCCGCGGGCTGCCACGTTCATCCCCATGACGAGGCCGCTCATGTGGGCCCGCTTCGAATGCGCATGGGCACTCGTGTCCCGATTGACGGGCACGAGCGATCGATCGGGCGAGACATGAAATGCGAAATGGCAGTGGAACACCCAGTTGCCGGGCTCGGTCGGGACAAATGCCATGGTGAAGGTGCCGCCGGCTGACATCAATTCCGTAACGGCAAGTCGCCGCTGATCCAGGGCGTAAAGGGTGTCCGCTCTCCAACTGCCGCGACTGTCAACCCTGAAATAAAAGCCGTGAAGATGCATCGGATGTGGAGCGCCGGCGGCGTTCAGCACGCGCAGGAAAACGCTGTCGCCCTGGACGAGCTTGAGGCGCTCCGTGTGCGGCCACGACTTGCCGTTCATCACCATCGCCTCGTGGAAGGGAATGGCGCCCTCCGCCGTAGAGTCCGGCTCCTGCAGGCGGATACCGATCATTATGATGCGGTCGCGGCGGCGTGAACCCGCAGCGTCCACCACGATCGCCCCGCTCAGCTGCGACTCGTCAGCGTGACGTGCCCCGAGGGCAGACTTCGTGGTCGTGCCCCAATAGAAGTACGTCCCCGGCGGCGCGGAAAACTCGACCTGCTGCGTCGCACCTGGCGGCAGGACCAAAGCGCGCGGCCTGCCAGGACGGTCGAACAGTCCGTGAACCGTCAAAGTGTCGGCAAGCGGATTGGTGATCGTAACCCGCACGCGCGTTCCCGCGGTCACGCGAATCAGCGGGCCGGGAATGCTTAGCGCCCTCCCTTGCTCGCCGAACGCCAGAGCCTCCACGCTTGGGCCGTCGTTGGCCTCCGGATACCATTGCGTTCTGCCGATGCTCAGCTCGACGCCCAGCACTCCCGCGGTCAACGTGCCCGCCTCGTGAGTGTTGTCGCTTATCGCAGCGACCGGCAATGCGCCGGTCACCGGCGCCTTTTGCACGGAATCCGGGGCCAGCAGCAGCAGGAGTGCGAGCGAAGATGCGAGAATCATGGCGGGTATCTGGTTTGGATTGCGCGGAAAGGTGGCACCCACCAGTCCTCGCGGCAACCGACATTTGATTTCCCGGGAGCGCCAGGCGATCCTCCCTTCCGCCAGATAGACTACAGACGATGAATACCGTCACAGAGTATTGAATGGACGACGCCCTCTACTTCGGCGAACAGCATTTAGCGGTTCGCAACATGGTGCGCGACTTCGCGCGCGAGGAGATCGCCCCGACCGCGGCGAAGCACGACGAATCCGGCGATTTTCCCTGGGAAAACGTGCGGAAGATGGCTGACCTCGGCCTGCTCGGAATCCCCTGGCCGGAAGAGATGGGCGGGTCGGGACTGGACCTGCTCGCCTACATCAGCGTCATCCACGAGATGGCCAAGGTGGACGCGTCGCACGCGATCACCATCTCCGCGCACACGACGCTCGGCACCTCGCCGATCTTCAACTTCGGCACCGATGCGCAGCGTGACCGGTACGTGCCGATCCTCGCTGCCGGAAAAGTCCTCGCGGGATTCGGACTGACGGAGCCGAGCGCGGGCAGCGACGCGGGAGGAACGAAGACTACGGCGGTGAAGAAAGACGGGCGGTACGTGCTGAATGGATCGAAAGTGTTCATCACGCACGGCGGAGTCGGCGAGCTTTTCGTCGTCACGGCCGTCACCACGCCCGGGATCGGCACCAAGGGGATCAGCTCTTTCATCATCACCAAGGAGACGGCGGAGCGGGCGAAGGCGGACGCGGCGGGCTTCGGCCACGACGATTCGCTCCCGGCAACGCGCGGCTTCAGCTCCGGCAAGAAAGAGGACAAGCTCGGCTGGCGCGCCTCCGACACCAGATCGCTGATCTTCGAGGACGCCGAAGTGCCGGAGGAAAATCTCCTCGGCGAGGAAGGGCAGGGCTTTCTCAACTTCATGCATACGCTCGACGCGGGCCGGATCGGAATGGCCGCGCTGTCGCTCGGCGTCGCCGAAGGAGCGTTCGAGGAAGCGACGCGGTACGCCATGGCGCGCAAGCAGTTCGGTCAGGCTATCTCGAGCTTCCAGGGCGTGAGCTTTCCGCTGGCGGACATGGCGACGGAGATCGAGGCGGGCAAGCACCTCGTGTATCACGCCGCGTGGCTGGCGCAGCACAAGAAGCCTTTCACCAAGGAGGCCGCCATCGCGAAGCTGTTCTGCTCCGAGCTGGCGATGCGCGCCACGATCAAGGCCGTGCAGATCCACGGCGGATACGGGTACACGAAGGACTACCCGGTCGAGCGGATGATGCGGGACGCGAAGATCTGTGAAATCGGGGAAGGAACGTCGGAGATTCAGCGGATGGTGATTGCGAGGCAGGTCATGCGCGAGATGCAGGATTGATGCGGAGCTGCGCTGCGTGCTGCCCATGAGCTACCAGGAGCTGACGAAAGCACTCCGAATGCCGCTCGGCTTTCTGCTGGGAGGCTTGTATCTCGTTTACGCGCGCCCGGAGCCGCTGCCGCTCATGGTGGGCGCCGCGATCGCGCTCGTCGGCGTGTTCATCCGCGGCTGGGCGTCCGGACACATCCGCAAGAACCAGCAGCTCGCCATCAGCGGTCCGTACGCGTACACCCGCAACCCGCTTTACTTCGGAAGCTTCCTCATCGCCGCCGGTTTCGCGATCGCGGCCCACTGGTCGCTGCTGCTGCTAGTGATCGCCTTTTTCGCGCTGGTGTATGCCCCGAAGATCGAGGCCGAGCGTCTCAACATTCTGGGAAGGTTTCCGGCGGAGTATCCCGGATACGCCGAAAATGTCCCGGCGTTCTTTCCGAGGCCCACCGCGTGGTCGGGCGGACCGGGGGCGGACGAGCGGTTCAGCTTCGACCTGTATATGAAGCACGGCGAGTGGAAGGCGGCGCTGGTATATGTGCTGGCGGTGGCCTGGCTTGCTTTCCGCGCAGCCCAGGGGAATATCGGCTTATAAACCGGTTTGACTGGACCGCGTAAGTCGTTGCCGCTATTGACCAAAAGTCGGACACGACGCTAACTTCCCGACCGTATAGGCAGACAGTTTTTTCGGCCGGCAGATTTGTGCGACTCGCGGATCCGCCGGCTCGCGGAAGGGCAGCCGAAGCAAGCTCGACTGCTCCAATCCCGCAGCCAGTCGCCTGCGTGCCGCCCCGATTGGGGGATCGCGCGGGAGCCCGAAGTCCGGCATGCCGCTCATCAGGAGCGTTCCAGGCCGGCGGGTGACCCGCGGACGATCACACGTGAAGCGGCAGGATCCCAAGGCGAAGACCGGCAGGTGCCGGTGTCGCACAACAGTCAACACGGGCCCTGGCCCAGCGCGCGTCGAGTCGCCGCCGCTGGATCCAAGGCTGATATGAAAAGAGAAATCCTCATCAACGCGGCGCAGCGCGAGACGCGCGTCGCGATCATAGAAGACGACCAGCTCGTCGAGCTGCTCGTGGACAGGCCCGAGACGCGCCGGATGGTCGGCGACATCTATATCGGTAAGGTCGAAGCGGTCCTTCCCGGCATCCAGGCCGCGTTCGTCAACATCGGGACCGAGAAGAGCGCGTTCCTCCACGCCTCCGACGTCGCCGACGAGGAAGTCGACGACGAGGAAGACGATCCCGGCAACGGAGACGTCCCCGAGCCCGACACCGAGCCCGAAAAGCCTGAAAAGGCCGCGAAGGGATCCAACGGCTCCCACGGATCCAACGGGAAGCGGAACGGCTCGAAGGGCGAGCCGCAGATCCAGGATCTTCTCAAGCGGGGCCAGGACATTCTGGTCCAGGTTTCCAAGGAGCCTATCTCGACCAAGGGTCCGCGCGTGACCGCGCAGATCTCTCTCGCGGGCAGATTCCTGGTGTACATCCCGGGCGCGTCGAAGGTGGGCGTGAGCCGGAAGATCGGGCCGGGCCCCGAGCGGCAGCGGTTGCGCGAGATGGTCGCCAAGGCGCTCCCGGAGAAATCCGGGGGAGTGATCGTCCGGACCGTGAGCGAGGACGTGACCGAGGAGATGCTGCAGCGCGAGCTGCAGTCGCTCATGGCGCAGTGGAAGAAGATCAAGCGGAAGACGCACTTCATGCGCGCGCCGGCGATGATCCACCGCGAGACAGGGCTCACGCGCGGACTCGTGCGCGACGTGTTCAGCGCGAAGGTGGACAGCCTCACCGTGGATTCGCGCCAGGTGTACAACGAGATCGTCGAGTATCTCAAGGGGATGTCGCCGGAGCTGGTGGAGCGCGTGAAGCTGTACGAGGACAAGATCCCGCTGTTCGATCAGATGAAGATCGAGTCGGAGATCCGGAACCTGTTCAAGCGCCGCTGTGAGCTGAAGTCGGGCGGATACATCATCATCGAGCCGACGGAAGCGCTGGTGTCGATCGACGTGAACTCGGGGCGCTACACCGGCAAGAAGGATCCCGAGAAGACGATCCTCAAGACGAACACCGAGGCCGCGCGGGAGATCGCGCGGCAGATCCGGCTGCGCGACGTCGGCGGAATCATCGTGTGCGACTTCATCGACATGGAGACGAAGTCCAACCGCGAGCGGGTGCTTCAGGAGCTGCGGCAGCAGCTGGCGCGGGACCGCGCCCGCACGAAGGCGTTCGCCGTCAGCGACCTCGGCCTGATCGAGATGACCCGGCAGCGCGTGCGCCAGTCACACTATCAGAGCATGACCGAGGCATGTCCGACCTGCGACGGCACGGGCCGAGTGTTCACGCCCGAGACCATCGTGCGTCGGATGGAGCGGTCGGTGAAGCGGATGGTGCTGGAAGGGAAGCGCGAGAACGTGGTGGTGAAGCTCCACCCGGATGTCGCGCTGTACGTGCTCAAGGAAGAGAAGGACCTGCTCAAGAAGATGGAGAAGAACGCGCGGTTCGCGCTCGAGCTGCGCGACGATCCGTTGCTCAAGCCGGATGAGTTCAAGATCGTGATGAAGGCGCAGGGGCGGGACGTGACGGAGTTGTATGCTCTGGCGTAAAGCGGGGAGCTATCGCGGCACGACAAGGTCGGCGCGGGCGAAGTGGCGGCGGAGCGCGAACCAGTACGCGGCGTGCGTGATAACCGCGAAGCCGGCGAGCCCGATCCATGCGGCCCCGCCCGGGGGCACAAAAATCCGAAAGAGAAGCCCTGGGGACATCGCCAGAGTGACGTAAACGAGCAAAAGTGCCAACCGCTTGATCCCCGCTTTTGCCGTCATGGTCTTGTCGAAGGGACCGCGCACGTTTGTCCAGTGGTTTACGGGCGCCCACGCCGCGAATGACAACAGCATCGTCGCCAGCCCGATAGTACTGGTGCCAACGCTCGTGCCTTCGAACGAGTAGCCGGCGGCGAGCAATATCCCGAGCCCCGTGAGCCCTAGAGCGGCGGCGGTGAGGGAATCGAGAAGACTAGACAAAAAGAAGAGCGACGCGCGTTGGGATCGTTGCACCGGGTATGGAAGCATCGTCAGCAGCTGCCTGCGTCCATCCATGAAGATCCACGGAAAGAACACCACCATGTTGGGCGCTGCGCTGATGAATCCCGTAAATACGGTGATCGCCAGCTGTCCCAGCTTCATCGTGAGAAAGCCGGCTTTGGCGCCGCCATAGCCTTCGTGGTGCGCGGCGCGGAGCCAGCTCGTCAGTCCCCCTTCGGACAAGTCCGTGCTCCATTCCACGTTGCGTTGCGTCTGCCCTGCCCAATAGTTCCTGGTCGCGGCGGTGCCGGAGACTGCCGTCGTAAACGTGAGAGGCCGTTTGCGCGCAAGGACACCGCCGAATTCGCGTGTCATCAGCAGAGCGCCGGTTACGGCTGCCAACATTCCGATGACATGCGGCTGAAGTTGCATCACCCGCTGGACGTACAAAGGGCTGAACGCGAGCGCCGCTACGATCAACGCAACGCCGCGCGATTCGATCTTTGAGAGCACCGGATCGAACACAGCGCCGCCAGCGGCAAAGCTGAGCCAACTCCAGCCCAATACCGCTACGCTCAACCCCGGCTGTGAGAATGGAAGCGCCGCAGCGGCGATCCCCGCTGCGATGACGGCTCCGATCACTGCTTTGCCGAGGCGCAGCCTCCGAGAGAGATCGGGCAGCGTCCATGCGAAGAGAGTGTGCTGCAGCTCCCGCATGGTCATGCTCAGGAGCAGGCCAAACATGGCGGGTACGAGTGTCGCGAATCGCCAAAGCGTAATTCGCGCAGCGGAGTCATTTGCCGCCCCAAGGGTCGCGTTGGGCAAGTCCCAGAAAGCGAGCGCGATGATGAGAGCTAATGGGAAGAGTGTGATGAGGATCGCCGGCCGCCACAGGAGCCGTCCGGTTGCGTAGAGCGCGCTCATCCGCTGATCCCCTCCGTCTCGGGTCGACCGCGATCACCGGCATCTATGAACGCGCCGGTGCCTTCGCGATGGGCGAGCAGGCGGAAAACTGCCTCGAGTCCGAGCGGCCGGCTTTCCACGGTTGCGCTGTATTTGGATGAGAATGCTCCCACGTGCGCATCGGGGTCTTTCACGAACATCCGGGCCGTGTGCCGGTTCCCCGAGGATGAGAGAACGAAGGCATCGGTAAAGCGGGCGGGAAGCAATCCCTGCTCCGACGCGACCCACCACTCGGCGTATCTCTCCTTGAGATCGTCCAGCGACGAGTCCGCGACCAGACGCCCGCGGTCCATGCACACGATTCGGTCGGCGATCCGCTCGATGTCGTGCAGCATGTGCGACGAAATGACGATCGTCGCATTATCGGTGCGGAAATACTCCAGCAGGGCGGTGAGCACGTCCTGGCGCGCGATAGGGTCGAGGTCGCTGAGCGGCTCGTCCAGCAGCAGCAGCTCGGGCCGGTGACATGTCGCGAGGACCAGCCCCAGCTTCTGCGCGTTCCCGGGCGACATCGCGCCTACGCGCGCGTCGGTGTCGATCTCGAGAATTCGCACCAGATGCTTCTCGAGGTCCTTGTCCCACCGCTCGTAAAAGCTGGACACGTACGCCAGGAGCTGGCGCGCCCGCATCCATGGGAGAAAGGTGTCGTGCTGGTTGACCACGCCAATGCGTGACAGCTCGGCCCTGCCCAGGTCTTTGGCCGTGACGCCGAAAGTCGTGACGTCGCCGGAAGTGGGGAGGTACAGGCCGGTGACGTGGCGGAGCAGTGTGGTCTTGCCGCTCCCGTTCTTGCCGATCAGCCCGATGACGGACTGCCGAGGCGCCGCGTAAGTGATGTCGTCCAGCGCTACGGTTTTTCCGAATCGCTTGGTGACGTTCTGGAACTCGAATGCGTTGCTCACTTTCGTGACTCCGGTTTGCGGTTCGTGTCTTCGAGCATGCGGCGAAACAGGGCCACTGCTCTGGTGGCGTTGACTCCGAGCTGCCTGGCCGCGGTGATGGCCGGCTCCAGCAGCGCCTCGAGCTGATCGAGCCGCTCACGGTCCACAGCGTCGCCGTTTCGCGAGCTCACGACCAGCGGCAGCCCGGGGCGGTGGTCGAGCACGCCCTCCTCCTCGAGGATCCCGTAGCTCTTGCTCACGGTCATCGGGTTGAGGCCGAGCTCCTGCGACAG
>DATLBG010000125.1:0-23577 GCA_035527035.1 Gemmatimonadaceae bacterium
ATTCAACGAGGGTGGGGGTCAGTATGCAGAAGGGTCAACGAAAGGGATTCACACTGGTGGAGATCCTGGTCACGACCGTCGTTATCGCCGTCCTGGCTGCGATCGTCATCCCGGCCATGGCCAAGCAGGTCACCGCGGGAGATCCGGTCCGCATGGCGAGCGACCTGAACAACGTGAAGACCGGCATCGAGGTGTTCTCCAATAACCTGCGCCCCCGGTTCCCGGGCGACATCGACGACCTCGTCAATCCGCCTGACGACGGGGGCGGCGCTGGAGTTGATAAGGCCGTTGACGGTACTTCCTACACGTCGACGCAGGTCGCCAGCTGGAAGGGTCCGTACGTCGAATGGAGCATGTCGGATGCGACGATCGCCGCCAGCTCATCGGCGTCGGCTTTCCGGACCGCGAATAGTTACGACGTGTTGAACGGTTTCGTGCGTTGCGACGGATCGTTTACATTCGCCGGCTGTTATACGACGTTCACGAACTCCTACGTTTCGATCGTCGTCCGGAACATGGCCACCTCTGACTTTCTCAGACTGAACGCGGTCATTGACGGGACCGAATCGTCGCCCTCTTCCACGGGACTTGTTCGCTTCGACGGTACTACGACGGTGGGCAACGTCTACTACCTGTCGACTCCGTACCAAGCGCCATAGGTCTTGATTCAGCTTCTGGTCTCTCGAACGGCCGCCGGCTCTCGCTGGCGGCCGTTCGTGCGTTGTGGGGCGTCCCGAACCGTCTGTTGAGATGACGCAGCATGCTTCTTCGACCCTCACGCTCGCCGCGCGGGGCGCGCTCTTTCTCACGCTGGGCGTCCCCCTCTTCCTCGCCCCCGGATTCCTCTTTCCTTTTGTGTCTGTCCGCGGGCTTCTTTTCAGGGGCCTCGTTGCGATTGCCGGAGTGTGCCTGCTGTTGCGGGCACTGGTCGCCGAGAACGCGGAACGCGGGCGCCGCGATTGGGTGCTCGTCGGGCTCGCGGTTTTGCTCGTCGTTTCAATAGCATCCTCGGCGTTCGGCTACTCATGGGAGAGGAGCGTTTTCGGAACACTGGCGCGTCTCGGAGGAGTGTGGACGCTCGCCAATTTGATCGCGTTTTACATCCTGCTCCGTATTGCGTTCGAGCCTCGTCACTGGCTGTGGTACGTGCGCGGAGTAGTGTTTGTGGGGCTGCTCGCGACCGCGTACGGTCTGCTCCAGCGCTTTCAGGTTGCATTGGGAATCGTCTGGGAGGGCTCACCCCACCCTCCCAACGGGCCACTCGGGAATTACGGGATATTCGCGGGATATCTGCTATTTCCCATAGCAGCCGCCTGTTACCTGGCGGTAAGTGAAGCGCAGGGCAAATGGCGTCGTGTGATGGCGGCTGCGGTGGTCCCTCTCGTCGGGATGCTCTGGCTCACCACCAACCGCAGCAGTGTGCTCGGGCTGGCGGCCGGTGTGGTGATCTCGAGCGCGCTGTACGCCCGTTATTCGGGCAAACGGCGGCTGGTCTGGATAGTCGCCGCAGTCGTAGGGCTGGCCGCCGCAGCAGTGGGCGCGATGCGTCCCGGCCGCCCGCTCGAGGCGATCGGTCCCCGCATGCCTGCGACGATCCAGCGGTTCATCGACGTCGCCCCGACGTCGACCGGCGCCGACCGCAGGCTCCAGTGGCGCGCGGCATCACTCGCCGCGCTGGATCGCCCGCTTCTGGGATATGGGCCGGAGAATCACGAGATCGTCTGGACCAAACATTTCGATCCCACGATCTACACGCTTGCTGAGGATCAACTTTGGGATCGCACGCACAACGCCTACTTCGAAGCGGTGGGCACAACCGGCTTTCTCGGATTGGCTGCGCTGCTGTTCCTGTGGGTCACGATCTTGGGGACGATAGATTCGCGCAGGCGTGAGCATTCCATCGCCTCCGCGGATGCGGCCGTTCTGATGGGGATGAACACTGCTTATGCCGTGTACCTCTGGTTCTGGTTCTACGACCTGACGGCGATGGCGCTTTGGATAGCGGTGGCGGCCTATGTCTCTTCGGTGGCGCGGCCGCCTCTGGTTACACTCGTCGGCAGCCGCGCATGGCGGCGCCAGTCCATAGCCATCGCGGCGGGAACAGTCGCAGTGGGCGCAACGCTGATCTGGACCCACTCGATCGCACCGCTGCTCGAATCACGCAGGCTCGGGGTCCTGCAAGCGCGGGCCGACGGAAGAGCGCCGGCCATTCCGGCCGAAACTCTGCGTGATTTCCGCGCACAACTCGTGTCCACGTCACCGTACGGCGCCCCCGGCATCACTCTGTTCAGCCGCTACCTCAGTCTGCTGCGTCCGGCGTTTCCAACTTTGCAGCAGGACACGGGATTCGCCCGGGAGCTGGCCGCCGCGCTGCAACAGTCGCTGGTGGCGATCGAGCGGGCCCGCGCGGCGGATCCGATGAACGACCGCCTTATGACGGTGAAGACGCGCATCATGATTCGCGCCAGTCAGTACTACGGTTCTCCCGGCATCGCCGTTCGCGCCGAGGCGACCGCACGCGAAGCTGTGGCACTCGCTCCGCGAAGGGTCGGTCCGCGCCTCGTTCTGGCAGGCCTTCTCGCGGCCGCGAAACGGCACGAGGAGGCTCTCGCTCAAGCAGACTCTGCGCTCATGGTCCACCCCCGATCGGCTGATGCACATGGCGTTCGCGCCTCGATTTTTCTCAATTGGGACAGGCCCGATTCGGCGGCTAGCGAGCTTCACGCCGCGATGGCGCCCGCGGAGGCCTCCGCAAGGGCGTCGGGAGTCCCGCAGGTCAGAACCGATCCAGGGCTGGTCCTGGCGGTCGCGGTCGCGCTGGCCGAAAAAGAGAACGCTAGGCGGGCCGCGGAGCTGTTGCGCTTCTATATGAGGCGTTGGTACGGCGATTATTCGAGCTGGCGTAGTGGAACCAGCAGATCGCTGAACACCATCAGGCTGGATCGCACCATCGCTTCGGTGCTTCCGGTACTGGAGCTAAAGGCTGGTTCTCCCGACAGCTCGCTCGCCGCGGCTCAGGCGTTCGTTTCCATCTGTCATCCGGCCGAAGCCAAAGTGGCTGATTTCGTTGCTTCGATTGGAATGCAGAATCAACCGAATGCCCGGTATCCTCTCAGCGTGGCCAGCGCCTCCGGCGATCCGGGCGTGATCGTCGCGGACGTTACGCGCCTGTGCGAATCCCGCACTCGTCGTTGATCAGGGCGCGCTTGCGCGGACGTTGTCGAATATGACGGCGGACCCGGTGTTGATGCTGCCGAGCCATACTCTTACTCTCCGGGGCGGAACCGCTGGCTCGAACACGCGGGCGCTCGAGCGCCACCGCGTCGCGCCGTCCACGGTGAAGCGCACGATTCCGCCGGCCTCCACCGCGATTGCAATCTCACGCATGCGCGACGTTCCGGACGCACTCGTCGGTTCGCTCGTAGCCTCGCGACCCGCGCCGAACACCAGCCGCCCTCCTTCGCCAGCCCAAGTCACATGCGCCGCCTTGAATGGTTGCGGGGCGACCGAATCCGCCGGCAGCTGATCGTCGTCATCGACGATTGCCAGCGTGAACGAGCGCGCCTCTCCCACTTCGTCGAAGGGAGCGCGGACCCACACACGCAGAACGAATCCCGGACGCAGCAGTAGCACGTCGCGGCTGAGCGCTCCGCTCGCCCAAGGCCGGCCTCCCATCGGAGACAGCCCTCGGGTGCTATCCTCGCCGAATCCACTCACTACCGTGGGAGTAGATCTGCCGAGCGACTGCCACCGCGCGCTCAGCGGCGGACGCTCGAAGTCATCCGCCAGGGAGCCGATCGAGGGACGCGTCACCACAATGACGCGCTGGCCTGCGCGCCAGGCTCCGACCGTCGCTCGAATGCGAATTCGTCCGGTCGCGCGCGCCACCAGGAGCACGCGATTGGCATCGCGATCTTCCGTGCCTCTTGGCAGGGCCGCTACTGCGTCACCTTCAACTTCCCATTCTACGTACCGCGCGACGAACGCGGCTCCGTGCTGGTCGAGGATGCGGCCCACGAATGCGAACGTGTCACCGACGCTCACCACGGAAGGCCCGTCGATGGCGATTCGTTCGATATGACGGTTCGGCCCCGCTTGCTGCCACCGTGTCAGAGCGAATGAGCGGTCGGGCGGAGTAATCCGCTGCGGAGCGCCTCCTACGGTCGTAGTCAGCCACACGCCAAGGTGTCCTCCTCGCGTCGATTCAAATGCCAGCTGGCGCCCGTCTGGCGAAAAGGCGGGATTGTTGTGTGCAGCGGCATCGTGCGTGAGCCGCCGAATGCGAAGCTCGGGCTCCAGCTCGGCCGAGTAGATCTGCGGCCGGCCATCGCGCTCTGATACGAACCCAATAGTGCCTCCATCCGGCGCCCATGCGATGGCGTAATTCTCCGACGGATCGCGACTGACGTTCACTGGCGGTCCGCCAAAAGACGCAACGTACACGTCGAGATGGCGCGTGCGGCCGTCGCGAGCCGTCCAGGCGATGCGGTCGCCCGTCGGTGACCACACCGCTTCGGACACGATGCGGCCGGCGGCGGTGTCAATGGCCACGACGCGACCATCCTCGCGTGCTTCGAGGGCGAAAAGGTGCGAGACGTCGCCGGTCGCGGCGTCGCGGGTCGTGCGCATCGCGAGCACCCATGCGCCGTCCGGGGACCACCCGACTGCGAGCCACTCACCGGGACTCGTCGCGAGCGGTATCGTGTCACGTCCGTCGCGGGTGAACACGTACACGTTCGCGCCCGTTGCGGTCACTCGCTCGACGACGGCTAAGCGACCATTGGGCGATAGTCGCGGGTTGACCCATGGTGGCGCTATCGAATCCAACCAGCTCGTCCCATCGCCGATCTGCCGCGCCGGCCCGAATCGCGGTGTCGGCAGCAGCGCGCCTGTCACCGGGAACACGCGGGCGCCACGGCCGCCGGTCGCCTCCGTTACGAGCAGCGTGTCGGTCAGGAACGCGCCAGTGCCGCGGGAACCGGTGCCCAGGGTCTGGACGGCGAGAAAGATGGTCAGTGCGACGAGTGCCAATCCCGCCGTGCTGGCCCAAGGGTATCGTGCTGGAAACGCGCGCCACAGCGCGCGCCCGATGTCTTTGGGGCTGGCGCTCGCGAAGATGCGAACCCGCTCGTCGGTGATGGATTCAGGGGCGGGAGTCGGAGCCGGAGTCGGCGGAGTGACTTTCCCGCGGAGCAGCTGGCGTCCGCCACCCAGCGCGCGCAGCAGGCCCTCGAGCTTGGATCTTTCTGCATCGTGCAGCGGCAGCGCGAGGGTCCGCTGGAGCAACGACACGCCAACTTCGACCGCGCCGGCCGCGGCGGCCAGCATCGCGGCTCGCATCACGTAAGGGGCCGCGTCGTTGCCGCGACCGGACGCGATGTAAAGCCGAGCGAGGTCGGCGGGGATCACGTCCGGCTCCGCCGCGAGCACGTCGGCCGCCCAGCCCGCGAGGAGTGCGGTGCCGGCCGGCCCGCTTCCCTCGAGCGCCATTTCGAATGCGTCCGGGTGGGCGGTCGTTACACCGAATCCGACCTGCACCAGCAATCCCGCGTCTTCAAGTGAAAGCGCCGCTTCCAGTGCCGCGGGCTCACTGAGATGAGACGCTGCGGCCAAAAGTCGCAGCGGTGTCACCTTTCCGTAGAATGCCGCAACCACGAACAGCCGTCGCTCCTGCTGCGTCGCCGCGAAAAAGCGTTCGCGCAGAATGGTGCGGAGCGGAATCAGCGCGTTAGCCGCGGGTTGCGTTTCGCCCCTCGCGAGCGCCAGCAGACGTCCGGGGTTGCCGCGCGCCGCTTCTACCAGGCGCAAACGGTCATCGTGTGATGTCGTCGCGCTCGTGCGCGCCAACTCTTCTGCCTCCGAATCCAACAACGCCGACAGCCCGAGCATCGTTGCCGCAGGCCTGCCGTCTCCCGCGGGCGCGGCTCGCTCGAGAAAAGTGCTGATGTGCGGGGGCAACGTCTCGCCTGGCTCGCCCGCGCGGAGCGCGAAGGCGAACAGGACGGGCGTGTCGGCGAGCCGGTCCACGAGGTACGCCGCCAATTGAACTGAGTGCGTAGATGCGCGTTGGAAATCGTCGACCTGTACGTACAGTGGCTCGTCGTACGCCACGGCTTCCACGAAGGCCGACACACCCTCGAAGAATCGGAGCAGCTCCGCATCGTCGCGAAGAGGACCCGATTCCGGCAGGTCGAACCGGTCGCGCAGCTCGGGTAACAGCCGCGCCGCCTCGACGAGCAGATGTCTGCTCGCGCCCGCCACCGCCGGCGCACGGACGATGGTGCGTAGCGCGTCGGCCATTCCCGCGTACGGGATATCCCACTCGCCCCGCTCCTTGCCGATCGCCGAGCGCATCGAGCCAAGTCCCCGGGCACGCTCGACGAACTCGGCCAGGAGGCGCGTCTTACCGATTCCAGCCGGCCCCGTGATAAGGACGAGCCCCCCGCGCTCTTCGTGCGCGGTGTCCCATAGCGACAGCAAGCTCCCGAGCTCCATCGCCCGCCCCACGAAAGGAGACGGACCGCGCACCATTTTCGATTGTGTCTTCTTGCGGGGAGGGGTGGCGCTGGCGCGGGTGCGCGCCGCGAGCTGGCGAAGACCGGCAGCCGCGTCGCCACCCACTTCTCTCGAAATCACGTCCGCGTGCAGGTCTGCAATGAGGGTGGCCTGATCCCGCATTCCGGCGCGGATCAACAGGCGTACCTCGCGCTCGCAGCCTGCGACATTCAGCGGATCCGTCGCCGTGAGGCGCCGCGCGTAGGCCAGAGCGGTATTCCAGTCCCCGCCGTCCGCGGCGTCAGTGGCGGCGCGGTCGAGGGCTCCGGTGTAGGCCGCCTCCAAGCGCCGCCGCTCCACCTCGACCCATTCGTCGAACGCTTGGGCGCCCGTGACCAGTCCCTGGAGGAACTCGCCCGTGTACAGTTCGGTCGCCTCCCGCCAGCGACCTTCCTTCGCTGCGATTCGGAAGATCTCCGCGTCAACTTGGAGGTCGGACGACAGCGAGAGGGAGTCCTTGACGTCCGCGACCAGCGACCCCCCCGCTATCGCTTTCAGTCGGTGAAGCGTCTGACGGAAGGCGTTGCGCGCCCGTAGCTCATCGCTGTCGCTCCACAACAGCGTGACGACCCTATCGCGCGGCGTAGGGCCCATTATGGCGAGATAGGCGAGCACGGCCGCCGGTTTACCGCTTACGGACGACATCTCCGAGCTGCTACCGTCACCCAGTGCCGGCGGACCTAACAGTCTAAGCAGCACAGGTTTAGCGTGGTTGCGAGGCTCACCGTTACAAGGCCGACAGCCAATGTAACACGAGTGTGATGCCCGAGCGCCATTATTCGCGTCACAAGAGCGCCGGATTTCGCCATCAGCACGGACACCATGATTTCAAACCGACGGATGATCACAAAGCGTTCGCGCCGGGATGGCCTTACGCTGCCCGAAGTTCTCGTGACATTGGCGATCATCGCCGTCATAGCCGCGGTCATGATCCCGGCCCTGACAGGCCAGCTCCCAAAAGGCGATGCAGGACGAGTCGCCGAAGACCTCAAGTCCATTCAAACGGGGATGGGCGCGTTCGTATCCGACGTGAGGCGCTACCCGATGACTCTCAACCAACTGACGCTCAAGGTGAACACGACGGCGTTCAACGTGACGTCGAACCGGCTCGGCGGGGGCCTTTCCCCCACGGGAGTGTATACCACGGCGCAGCTGAGTCGCTGGCGTGGTCCCTACATCGTCAAGTCGGTTCCCGCAGCCGATACCTTCGTCACGACTGGATTCGACGGCAACCTGAACGGGACGTTCAGCTCCCAGAATACAATCGACGCCTCGACACCCTACGTCCGCGTAGTTGTCACCGGCCTCGACCAGGCCCAGCTTGACCGGGTCGACCAGATTGTAGATGACGGGGTCAGCACCACCGGGCTTTTCCGGACCGAGACGATATTGACTCTGCTTTCCGGCGCCTTCTACGCGCTGCCAATCCAATAACGCAAGTTCATAGGAGCATTCGAATGTTCAGGATCAGAAATCGCCGCGGACTCACCCTTCCGGAAGTGCTGGTAACTCTGGCGATCGTGGCCGTCATTGCCGCCGTGCTCGTGCCCGCGCTCACGAGCCAAATCTCCAAGGGAGACGCGGGACGGGTATCGGAAGACCTGAAGGCCGTGCAGACGGGAATCAACGCATTCTCAGCCGATGTCCGGCGGTATCCGGCAAGCATCAACCAGTTGGCGAACGTGATCAGCTCCACCAGCGACGCGGATCTGGTGGCGGGAACCAGCTACACGTCGGATCACGTCAGCTCGTGGCGTGGCCCGTATTTCGTGCGTGACGTCCCGGCTTCCGCTGACTCGCTTCGGACAGGCTTTCGCGGCAACATCCGCGCGGACTTCCTCAAGCGGCCGCTCAATAGCGTCGATCATGTGGTCGTCCACCTCAAAGGCTTCACCGAGAACGAAATCACCGCCATCGACAGACTGCTCGATGACGGCGTATCTTCGACCGGCCTGCTCCGGAACAGCGGTACTGTGGAAGCGCTGTACTTCGCGGCCGTCATCCAGTAGCGGTTGAGTCCAACGCCCAGGAGAAATACCATGAAAACCAAACGCGCGGGTCTCACACTGCCTGAAGTCCTGGTCACGCTCGCGATCATAGCCGTCGTTGCGGCGGTGCTCGTGCCGGCGCTGACCAGCCAGCTCACGAAGGGCGACGCGGGCCGTGTGTCGGAGGACTTAAAGGCTGTGCAGACCGGTATTCAAGCGTTCGTATCGGACGTCCGGCGTTATCCGAAGACCATCAACCAGCTGTCGAATGCGATCACCACGGTTCAGGGTGACCTGGTGACGACTGCGAGCTACACTGCGCGGCATGTGTCGCGCTGGCGCGGACCCTATTTCGTCAGGGACATAGAGCCGGCTGACACGGACTTTGAAACGGGATACGGCGGGAAAGTCTTGACGACGCTGCTTTCTACTACCGTAACGGGCACCGGTGGCACCTATCTTGGCATTGAGGTGTCGGGGCTGAGCCCGACCGAACGGGATCAGGTTGACGTTGTGCTCGATGACGGTGTATCGTCTTCGGGCCTTTTCCGAATCATCGGCAACGACACGCTCTATTTGGCGGTCGTAGTACAGTAAGGCCGGCTTCGAAGCGTAAAAAACCCGCGAGCTCTACGCTCGCGGGTTTTTTTGTCCATGTGTCGTGGCTACTTCCGCTCGGGAATATCGATGGTCCTCGACGTGACGATCCACTCGGCCAGCTTGCGGCTCACGTTGAAGCGTGCGCGTATCACTTCCGCATCGGCGACGTTGATGTTCACGGGATAATGGTGGAACACCGCCGGCGCCCACGGCGCCTCGGGCGGGCCCTCGATGCCCATGCCCGCGAACTCGATCACCGTGTGGAGCGCTTCGATCGCCGGCACGTTCTCGAACCGCACCGCTACGGTGCCACGCACAGTCGAATCCATCACGACGCTGACGCCGGCGATCTGCGCGAGCGCGGGGATCAGGACGCGCACGTCTGCCTGTGAGGCATGGAGTGTCACACGCGGCTGGTCCACGGGCGCGGGCGCTCCCTGCGGCGCCGCTGTGACCACGCTCACTTCTTCGACCGCCAGAGGGGGCAGCTCATCCATCGGAGCAGCAGGCTGCGTCCGGGGGATCGGCCTGATGGACGGCGCGCACGCGCCCAGAACTATTGCCAGCAAAAGCACTCGTCTCACGGTGACAACCTCCTAAGGCGACTTCTGACCGCCAGCTCCAGCTCGGGGAACCGGCCGCCGGCAGCGGCCAAAAACTGCTGGTATTCAATAATAGCCCCTGTCCGCTCGCCCTGCCTTTCGAGCAGCCGGCCCAGCTCGTAGTGTGCTTCCGCGAGTCCCGGATCCAGCGTCAGGGCCTCCTGGAGCAGGGTGCGCGCGCCCGGCAACATTCCCGTGGAGTGCAGCTGGATCGCGAGGTTCACCTTCGCGGCTGCGTTCGACGGATCGAGCCGCACAGCTTCCTGGAGCGCGGTAATCGCTTCCCGCGTTCGACCCTGCTGTCCAAGCACAACGCCAAGGTTGCTCCAGGCTGGAGCGAACCGGCCGTCCACCTCGGTCGCGTTACGATACGCGGCCTCCGCGGCAGGCATGTCCCGCAGCGCGCGGTACACCGTTCCGAGATTGTTGAATAGCTCCGGGTTTCTCGGAGCCAGATACGTCGCCTGCAGATAGAAGTTCTTCGCACCGACGTAGTCCCCGCGGCGCTGCGCCGCGAGCCCCTGCTCGAACAGTCCGCTGCCCGGAGAAGATTGGATCGGCCGGTCCACGGTTATCTCGAGCCGTCCGGGGCGCGACGGCGCGGCGCCGGGTCTCGACGAAACGATCGAGGGCAGCGGCTCGCCGGAGCTTGCCAGCTCTTCCTCGACCGGCGCGCTGGAACGCGACGCCGCGCGTCGCCGCGGCGGCGCAGGCTCGTCGGCAGGGACGTCGTACTCGTCCAGCTCCTGAGCCGGTATCGGCGAGCCGAGGTCGGGATTGGTCAGCCCGACGCTGGACGGATCGCCAGGCGTGTCGAGCACGATGGTGCTCGCCGCCGAGTCGAGCCCGAGCGCGGGCTCGGCAACGGGCAAGTCGGCTGTGCGCGGCCCCGTCCGCCTCGACGGACTGAACGCGAGCACGAGCGCCACGAGGGCGATCGCTGCGACGGCGACGCCGACGGCGATGACCGTCGGCGACACGATCGGCTCGCCTCTGCCACGCGCGGGCAGGCGGATTGGGAAGTATCCCTCGGGCTGCGCCCGCGGCGTAGGCGGCGGCATGCGCTGCGCTTTGTTCTTTTCCGCTGCCTTCAGCGCGTCCGCGATGAGACTCATGCGGGCGGCAATCCAGGGACGACTATCATGCCGGCCGCGTGCAGCGCAACGAGCGATGCCAGAACGAGCGTCACGAGCACCAGCGCCATTCCGATCGTCATCGCAATGCGCATGCGCCGCTGCCGCAGCTGCGGCGTGGGATCCGCTTCGTCGCCGCGGAGGGACGCGACCGCCTGCTTCACTTCGGGAACGCCGATCTTCTGCGTCTGCGCCACGAAGCCGGCAAGCAGCGACTGGTCGCAGATGGCGTTGATGCGCCGCGGAATTCCCTGCGACGACTTATAGATGAGCTCGATCGCCGCCTTGGAGAACTCGAGGCTGCCTTTCGCGCCCGCGACGTTGAGCCGGTGGTAGATGTAGCGCCTCGTCTCTTCCATATCCATGTGCGTCAGCGCGGAGCGCACCGACACGCGCTGGCTGAGCTGCGCCATCCCGGGCATCTTGAGCCGCTGCAGGAGCTCGGGCTGCCCGACAAGGACGATCTGGATCAACTTCTCGTCGGCGGTCTCGAGATTTGACAGCACGCGGATCTGCTCGAGGAACTCCGACGACAAGTGCTGCGCCTCGTCGAAGATCGCGACGCATGTCCTGCCCGCGTTGAGCTGGTCGAGAATGAAGGTGTTCAGCCGCTTGAGCAGCTCGTTCTTCGGCGCGTGCCGGGGGTACTCGATCCCGAATTCGGTGAGCAGCGACTGGAGCATCTCCGATCCGTTCAGGAAAGGATTGAAGATCAGCGCCGAGCAGTGCCTGGAGGCATCCAGCTTCTCGAGCAGGTCGCGCGACAGCGTCGTCTTGCCCGTGCCCGGAAGTCCGCTGAGGAGCATGAAGCCCTCCTTGCGGTCGATCCCGTACGTCACTTCGTCCAGCGCTTTCCGGTATCGGTCGGAGTAGAAGACGTAGCGCGGATTCGGCGTGAGGGAGAACGGGCGCTCCTGGAGGCCGTAGAACGCTTCGTACATCCTTACGGGGTGGGTGTCCGGGCTCCCACGATGATCGTGGGCGTGAGGAAGATCACGAGCTCGTCCTTTTCCTCTACATCGCTGCGGCCGCCGAACAGTCCCCCGATGCCCGGGATGCGGCTCAAGCCCGGGACGCCCGTGCGGCTACGGTCGCGCCTGGTCTGCGTCAGCCCCCCGATCACTATGGTCTCCCCGCCGCGCACGCGCGCCATCGTGTCGGTCTCCCGCCGCGAGATCACGGGCGCCGTGATTTTTCCCCCCTCGGGCGTGACGAACTCTTCGACGCGGGCAACCTCGCTGAGCTGGGGGCGGATCTGAAGGTTGATGACATTGTCGGCGCCAATTTGTGCGAGCACGTTCAACACGATTCCCACCGAAATTTGCTGGGGAGAAACCTGCGTGTTCGTCGCAACGATTCCGCCGTTCGGTCCGAGGATCGGGGTGGACGTTACCGAGAAGAAAACTTCATCGCTGGTTGCGTCAAATACGGCCACCTGATTGTTCAGTGCCGTGATCATCGGGCTGGAGAGGACTGCGACATCTCCCTGCGCTTCCAGTGCATGCAGCGCTACCGTGACCGCTGAGTTCCCGCCACCGAGAGTGAAGTTGACGGTGTTGGATGTGTTTTCACCGCTGCGGAGGTTGAGGTTTGCGCGTCTCCCGAGCACCGACCAGTCTATCCCGAAGCGAAACTCCCTGTTGAGCGACACGCGCACGATCTTCGCTTCGACCAACACCTGGCGTTGCACGGACGCCTCGAAAGACCGGATGTAAGCGTCTACCTCGGTGAGTGTCGCGGGTGATGCCGTGACGTAAATGCTTCCTGCAATGGGATTGATTATGAGCCGGCGGCCGTCGCTCGATGTCTTTGCCGTGGCCCCGGGGGCTCCGGCGGCCCCGCCGAGTAAAGAGTTGGCGGCGCTTGCCGGAAGCGGCATGGCGGCGGTCGCGGTCACGACCCCGGCCGAGTCGGTCGCGGCAACGTCGTAAAAAACGATGGCGTTCAAAGCGATTTGAATATCCTGCCAAAGATTCGCCGCCGTGCTGCTCGTTATTTGTACCCCCCCGCCACCACCACCGCCCCCGCCCCCGATAATCCCTCCCGAGACGCCAGCGCTAGTCTGCTGCACTCCGCCGCTCACTCCGCCGAGCCGGCTGGTCACGGAGGTTTGCGTCGACCCAAGTCTGGAGAGCGAAACGTAATCGAGCGAGAAATTGCGCGACTGAAAGCGTGACCCGGTGACGCGCAACACTCCGCCCTGGATCTGGTAGGCGTACGAAAAGCGTGCGAGTACGCTGGCGAGCGCTTCCTCCAATGTCACCCCTTCGAGCCGCGCGTTGACCAGGCCGTTCACGTCCGGATCGAGATCGAGGCCGAGACCGAAGCTCTCGGCGAGACCGCGCAGCGCAGTGCGGAGGTCCTGGTCCACCGCGTCGAAGCGCTGAATGCGGCGCCCTGCATCCGTGCCCTGCGCGACCTGGGAGACCGGGAGCGACGGCAGCGTCTCCGCAGCCATTTGGGCCGCGGCACGCTGGTCGCCATCAATTCTTGGCGCGCTCGCGCACGCCGCCGCCGCGATGATCGCGGTCCATGCCGACGCGCGGCGTACCACGCGAGCTGTAGAGCTCAGCCGAAATCCAGCAGCCATCACCGCCTCACCTATTCAGGGACACTACCCGTCGCGCTCCACCCGACTCCTGCAACACCACATGGTCCGATTCGATCGCAACAACTCGCGCTCCTCCGGGGAGGAGCGCGCCCACCAACACCACTGAATCGTTCAGTACCGCCATGCGCCGCGCCTCCGTCAGCAGGATGGCGCTGACTACCCAACGCGGCCGGGTCGACGCCCGCCGGGCCGGCGCATCCCCGTAATCGATCGACGCCGACGGGGCCGATCCGAAATACTCGTTCGAAGTAAGGAGCTCCGAAGGGTCCGTGCCCGTTCGCGTGGCGGTGAGAAGCATCGGTCGCAGATACTTCCCGAGCGAGTCGAGCTCGACCGCCGACCGGTAGACCTTCGGTACCTGGACGAATGCTGAAGCTGTCGAAGTCACCCTCCAGGCCACGCCGAACGCCATGATCAAAACCAGCGCGACGGCGAGCGTAAGGTAACTCGTCTTTTCCGATATGTCTCGGTTAATTGCTCGGCCCTCCCTCTGAGAGATACACCACCAGGCTGAACGATGCTCCCGCCTGCTCCGAGCTCCCGGCCAGCGACAGTCCGCGGACTTCGACCGCGGGCGGCAGGCGGAGCACGGTGCGCGCCGCCGCGAGCGCGCTGCCGTCGCCATGGAGCGACAGACCGAACGGCGCCGGCTGAAGCACGACGTCGCCCATTTGACGCGGGCCGGCCGTAGCGGCCGAGTCGGCGCTGACGAAGCGGACGATGACGCGCGACAGGCCTGACGCTTCCGCGATCCTCGAGACGGAGCCGGCGAGCGAGAGACGGGAATTCATCGGTATTCCGAAACCCGCGACCTGCGCCATCGAGCTCGACCACTCCTCGGTCTCCGCCGAGGACGCGCCCACGAACTGCTCCGAGAACCGCTCGGCGGTCTCGCGGATGGAAATCGCGATCGCGGTCTCGGCGTTCGCCTTGGTGATCGTCGCGCGCGTGGAGGCCCACAGCCACGCCGACATTGCGATCACCACCACGGTCACGGCCGCGACTTGCGCGAGCTGGCTGTTCGCCTTGAGATACGCGGGAACCGCGGCGAAGCGCTCGTTCACCGGCTGGTTCCCGCGCCCGCGGCGAAGGTAATCCTGAAGTCGCCGACTATCTGGTCGCCGGTGACGTAGTCGAAGGTGTCCAGGCTCAGCGACTCGAGAGGAACGCGGCGCGGGAGCTCGCGATAGAACGCGTCGACCCCGCGCAGCACCTGCGCGCCGGTGGATCCGATCGCCTTGCCCGAGACGGCGACCGTCCACCCGGCGTCGGTGCGCGTCAGCGACGCCTCCGTGATGTCCACGTTCGGCGGCTGCGCCAGGCGCATGCCGTTCAGGATGCGCGCGAGCTGCTGCTGTCCCGTCCGGTGGGACTGGATGGCGGCGATGCGATCGGAGTTCGCCCTGCGCTGCTCTATGACTCCCATCATCGGCCCGATGCGGCTCAGCGCGGCGTCCGCGGCCGCGCGCTCCTCGCGCAGCTCCTTCGCGGCTCTCGTCGCCGAGATCGTGTTGAACGCCGCGAACGCAATCGCGAGAATGCATACGATCGCGGCGGCGAGCGTGATCATGCTCACCTTCTTCCGCTTCTCGATGCGGATCATCTCGGCGGCGGACGGATACAGCGCCATGTCGGCTCCGCTCTCCGCGTTGAGCACTCCGCCGAGCGCGGCGAGCGCCGCGGGCGGGCCGATCGCGTCCGCCAGCGGCTGCACCTCGATGTTCAGCGCGGCGTTCAGCACCGAAGCGACGTGGCTGCGGTCCGAAGGCTCCGCGGCCACGAACATCTTCTCGACATCGGCGCCACGATAATTCCGGCGCAGATGAATCCGCGCGCGCCCCACCTGGTCGATGACCGTCTGAACGTCGTCGTCGGAGCGCGCGTCGGGGGCGGATGGCGGCTCCGCCACGAAGCGCACGTCACCCGCCTGGAACACCGCTATGACTGGAGCGCCCGGCAGCATCATCGCTACCGCGGACGGGCCCGGATATCTGCTCACCTCCCGGTACAGCCGCGACATCGCCTGCGGCAGTACGGTCAGATGATCGAGCTGGATTCCGAAGGAGCGAAGGCGCACCACAAGCGTCTCTACCACGCGTCCGGGCGTCGCGGCCGCGAGTATCTCCAGCGGCAAGACTTCGGACTCTTCCGTTGCCCGGCGCTCCGGAAGACCCTTGGCGTCGGGCGGCTTTCCGGTACGACGATCAATGTATCCGCCGACGGCGAACGCGACCGCCGGATCCTCGACGTCGGGGAACAACCGCCGCATCTCCCGCTCGACGATCGGTGAGAGCACGTCCGCCCCTGCCGGGGGCAGCGTCAGCAAATGATACGATGTCCCGAATCCGCGGATCGTGGCCGTGAGCGTGGAGTTGCCCCGTCCCGCGCTCGCATTGATCAGCTCGGCCGCGGCGTCGGCCGCGTCGGCGATGTCCGGCATCGGACGCGCCAGGCTCATGTGATCGATCACCTCGATGCCCGTCGACCGTCGCCGGTACTCGATCACGTACGCGCGATCCGGATCGATGAACGCGCCGAAGCTGCGCAGCTTTGCCCGGGTCATCTTCGGCCGATCGATTCGTAAATCCCGAGGATCGGCAGATAGATCGCGAGGGCCACCAGCAGAACCGCCCCGCCCATCACCGCGATCATCACCGGCTGCAGAATGGTGATCATTCGCCGCACCGCCGCCGGAACCTCGCGCGTGAAGTACTCCTGCACGCGCGACAGCGCTTCGTCGAGGTGACCGGTGCTCTCCCCCAGAGCGAGCGCCCGCAGCACGATCGGAGGGAAGAGGGGCGAGCGGCCGAACGCGGTCGAAATAGAGTCGCCGCCGGCAATGGCGTCGCGCGCGTCCGCGACTGCCGCGGCCACCGCGCGATTTCCCGTCATCTTCTCGACCAGCGTCAACGAGTACAGCAGCTCCACGCCCGACTTGTAGAACAGGCCCATGTATGTCACCATGCGGGCCATGCTGTTCTGCAGAATCAGCTGTCCCACCCCGGGCAGCTTGAGCAGGTAGCGGTCGATCGCGAGCCCGCCCCGCGGCGTCCGGCGGATGTACGTGAACGCTGCTACCAGCCCGCCGGCCGCGAGCAGGGTCACCCACCAGAAGTTCCTGACGAAGTTCGACGTCGCGATGATGATCCGGGTGGGAAGCGGAACCGGCCCGCCGCGTCCCGAGAGCGTGGGGATCAGCCGCGGGAACACGAATCCGACGACGATCACCAGCAGCAGCGTCACCGCCACGATGATGACGATCGGATAAGTGAGCGCCTGTCGCAGCTGGCTCGACACGCTCTCCTGCCAGTCGAGGTGCTCGACGAGCTGCTTCAGCACGTAATCGAGCTGGCCGCTGGCCTCGCCCGCCTGGATGCTGCTCACGTAGTACACGGGAAAAGCTTTCGGATGCTCCGCCATCGCTTCCGAGAGGCTCTTTCCCTCGAGCGACATCGTGTCGCGCATCTCGGCCACGATGGTCCGGAGCCGCTTCGACTCGAGCCGGAACTCGACGTCGCTCAGCGTCGTCATGATCGGCATGCCCACGTGCGCGGATCCCGCGATGTACTCCAGCAGCGACAGGAGATCCTTCCTGTCCACCTTGCCGTCCGTCTTCTTGGCGACGGCTTCCTTCTCCGCGGGACGGCTCTTGATGAGGTAGCTGCCCTTTTCGCGCAGCCGCTCCTCGAGGTCGCCCTCGCTGGTGGCGACCATCGTTGCCTTCTCGACCTGACCTGACGCGGTCAGTGCTTCGTAAGCGAACTTTGGCACTTGCTCAGGCGGAGATCACGCGAAGCAGCTCGTCCAGGCTCGTCAGCCCCGCGCGAACCTTTCCGACGCCGTCGTCGAACATCGTCGGCCTGCCGGAGATCGAATGAATCTCCTCTGGAGTCCGCCGCTCGTAGATGGCGCGGGACAGGCGATCGTCCACCGGCAGGAACTCGAAGATTCCGAGGCGGCCGCGGTAGCCGGTCTGCCGGCAGTGCGCGCAGCCCTGCGGACCGAACAGCGGCTCGCCCCCGAGCCCGTGCTCGAGGCGCACGATCTCCGGAACGTCCGCTTCGACCTTGCAATTCGTGCAGAGCAGACGCACCAGCCGCTGCGAGATCACCAGGTGCATCGACGACGCCAGCACGAACGGCTCGGCGCCCATGTCGATGAGCCGCGGAATGGATCCCGCCGCGGTGGTGGTGTGCAGCGTCGTCAGAACCAGGTGGCCGGTGAGCGCGGCGCTCAGCGCGATCTGCAGCGTGTCCTTGTCGCGGATCTCGCCGACGAGGATGATGTCGGGGTCGTGGCGCAGAATGGACCGCAGTCCCGATGCGAACGTCAGCCCCGCGCGCACGTTGATCTGCGACTGCCGGATTTCGGCGAGCTCGTACTCCACAGGATCCTCGAGCGTAATGATGCAGCGCTCGCGCGTGTTCAGCTCCGACAGAGCGGAGTACAGCGTCGTCGTCTTGCCTGATCCCGTGGGACCGGTCACCGGAATCAGGCCGTGCGGCCGGCGCATCGTCTTTCGCAGCATCGCGAGGTCGTGCTCCGCGATTCCCAGCGAGTTGAGGTTGAGCGCGGTCTTGCTGCGGTCGAGCAGCCGCAGCACCACGTCCTCGCCGTAGATCGTGGGGTAGGTGGACACGCGGATGTCGATCTGCGTGGCGTCGATCGTCACCCGGATGCGGCCGTCCTGCGGCAGCCGCGTTTCCGCGATGTCCACGCCCGCGAGGATCTTGATCCTGCTCATGAGCGGCGCCTGCACCGACTTCGGGTAGCCGCCGGCGTCCTGCAGCAGTCCGTCCACGCGGTACCGCACGCGCGTCTCGTACTCCTGCGGCTCGATGTGCACGTCCGTCGCGCCGAGCTGCACACCGCGCTTTATGATCGCCTCGGCGAGCGCCGCGGCATTCACGGACTCGCCACCCTGGTCGTCCATCGAGTGCGCGGGCGTCGCCGGCGCGGGGGCTGCAGCGGTCGGAGCGGGCGGGCGAGCCGTTTGCGAACGCGGCGCGGGCGGCAGCGGCACGCTCGCCCCGTTGTACGCGCGCGAGATCATCGCGGCGATGCTGTCGCGCGATGCGGCTACCACGCGGATCGGCCTGCGCGCCGCGCGCTCCACCGCCGCGACCGCCTCGATCTCGAACGGATCCGCCATCGCCACGAGCAGCCGGCCGTTGTCGTTCCTGAGCGGCAGCGCCGAATACTTGGTCGCGATGTTTCCGGGCAGCGCCGCCACCGCTCCCGGATCGAGCACGACGTCCTGCATCGTCACGTACGGAATGCCCGCGTCCGCGCACAGCGTGCGGACGAGGGAATCGTCGTCGAGATACCCGAGCTTGACCAGCGTCTTGCCCAGCTGCTCCCCTGTGGCAGCATGGACCTGCAGGCCTTTCTCGAGTTGTTGTTTGTTGATGAGACCGGCTTGAATCAGCCGCTCACCTATCCGCGCTCGTGGCGCCATGGCGGCTCGGGAGTGATTGCGTGACAAAGAAACGGCGTAGAGCCGTTATGCGCAATGAAAATCTTGCTCTATAGAACGCGCGATAACTGCTAGGTGCCGACCGGCTGCGCTCCTCTATGCACGCGCAACCCCGCGACTCGACGCCCGTCCATCGCCACGATCTCGAGCTCTCCGCCCGGAAACACGACGCGATCTCCGACGCGCGGCAGCCTGCCGAGCGTCGCGAACGCGTAGCCGCCAAGCGTCGAGTAATCGCCCTCCGGAATGTCGAGCCGGTGGTCGGAGCGCACGTCGATGAGCGACATCGAGCCCGCGAGCTCGAGCACGCCGTTCTCCTCGAACGAATCGCGCGCGGCAAGGTCGTACTCGTCCGAGATGTCGCCGATGACTTCCTCGATGAGATCCTCCATCGTGACGATTCCGGCGGTGCCGCCGTACTCGTCCAGCACGACCGCCATGTGCGCGCGGGTGCGGCGCAGATCCTCGAGCACGCGCTCCGCCGGACGGCTGTCGGGGATGTACAGGGCCTCGCGCAGCGACGCTTCGAGCGAGAACTGCTCCCCTGGCGGATGCAGCCACAGGTCCTTCGCCAGGAACACGCCCACCACATCGTCCAGCGACTCGCGGTACACCGGATAGCGGGAATACCGCTCGGAGCGGAGGATCTCCCAGACTTCCTCGGTGGTTGCCGTCACGTCCAGCGCGACTATCTCCGTGCGCGGCCGCATCACGTCCACGGCCGTCTTGTTGTGAAAGTCGAACACGCCGGCGAGCATGGCGCGATCGGACTCGTCGAGGGTCCCGTGCGCGTGCGACTGCATGACGAGAAACCGGAGCTCCTCGGCTGAATGCGCTCCACCGCGCTCGCTGATGGGACGGACGCCGAGGAGCTTGAGGACTCCGTTGCCCGCGGCATTGAACACCCAGATCAAGGGCGACATGATCCGCGTGAAAAGCATGAGCGGCACGGCCACGGCCTTGCTCACTCTTTCCGGAGTCGAGAGCGCGATGAACTTCGGAGCCTGCTCGCCGATTACCACGTGCAGGAAGGTCACGATGATGAACGCCGTGACGATGGTGCCGATCCCGTGGGCCGCCGCCGCCGAAACGGCGAAGCCGGCCTTCATCGCGGCCCAGCTGAACAGCGCTGAGACGGCGGGCTCGCCCACCCACCCTAGGGCCAGTGACGCGATGGTGATGCCCAACTGTGCGGATGAGATATATCGGTCCAGCGCATCCATGAGCTGCTGAACGAGCTTGGCCGACCGATCGCCCTTCTCGGCGTCGTGGTCGATCGTGCTCCGCCGCGCCGCCACGAGCGCGAACTCGGCAGCCACAAAAAACGCGTTGGCCAGGACCAGCAATACTACAGTTATCAGCCGAAGCGAAACCTCGCCGCCGCTGACATGAAGTGACTCCACCAGAACTCCTTCGTCGGAAAGAGCGGGGATTAACGAGAAAAAAACCGTGCAAGACGCACCCGCCTCCCCCCAAATCTAAGCCCTGAATGGGATTTGACGTGGCATTAGCACTCTTGCAATTTGCAAAATGCAAACGCTAGCGGCCGACTTTTCGGCGCCGCCACCGGACACGCGGCACGTTCTGCGCCGCGTCTACGTCGCCCGGCTCTCGCTGGCCGCGGCAATCTATCTCGCCGCGCTTCTGGTCTGGCTCCGGACCGACGAGTCCTCCACGCTGCTCTCGTCGCTGGCGCTGGTGGCGGCGATGGCATTCACGGCGGCGTCCATCGTTTACACCGAGGTGTATCGCCGGCCGACCGGCAGGACGTTCCTCTACGTCCAGACGCTGTTCGATCTCGCGCTTGTCACCGCGGTAGTCCAGGTCACGGGCGGAGCCAGCTCCGGCTTCGCGGCGCTGTACATCCTGGTCACCGCCGAGGCCGCGTTGCTGCTGCCGGTGCGTGGCGTGATCCTCGTCGCGGTCCTGGGTATCGCCGTTTACGTCGCCTCCGCGGTGATGACGCCGGGGGGTGAGCGGGATCTGCGGTTCTGGCTGCGGGTAGGTGTTTTCGCTCTCGTCGCGGGCGGCTGCGCTTACGTCAGCGTCAAGCTTCGCGAGCAGAGCTCGGAGAGCGAGGCGCTGGCCGCGGAGCTCGCGCAGTTCCGGCTGCAGAAGGCCGATGTCGAAGAGCTCCGCGCTCGCGCGCGAAAGCTCGAGGCGGTGGCGGAGCTGAGCGCGTCGCTCGCGCACGAGATCCGAAATCCGCTCGCCGCAATCCGGAGTGCCGTGGAGCAGCTCGGCGATTCGCCGCGCGCCAGCACCGACGATCGCGCGCTGAGCTCGCTGGTGCAGCGGGAATCCGACCGGCTCTCGCGCCTGCTCTCGGACTTCATCGACTTCGCCCGGCTGGACGCGTCGCGCTGGGCGCCGCTCGACGCCGTCGAGGTCACCAGCGACGTCATCGCGCTCGCCGAGAAGCATCCGGACAAGCCCGCGGGGCTTTGCATCAGCGCGACACTGCCACGCGCCCCTGTGATGGTGGACGGCGATTCCGATCTGCTGCACCGCGCGCTTTTCAATCTCCTGCTCAATGCGATTCAGGCGTCGCCGCCCGACGGAACCATCTGGGTCGAGGCCGCGGAGCTCTCACCCAGGCAGACACCTATCGATAGCCCGCCCTTCATCACCGGCGGTCTGGCCATCCGGATCAGCGACGAAGGCGGCGGAATCCCGGAAGACATCCGCAAGCGGATGTTCGATCCGTTCGTGAGTACGAAGCGCGGCGGAACCGGGCTCGGGCTCGCCGTCGTCCAGCGCGCCGTCACCGCTCACAAGGGACTGGTGCTCGTCGACAGCACCAGCCGTGGCTCGCGGTTCACAGTTCTGCTCCCGCGGTCGACCGGGAGCGCCAACGGAGCTGCCCGTGCCTGAGAACCAGACGTCGGTGCTGGTGATCGACGACGAGCCGGCCATCGTCGAGACCATCGAGATACTTCTCCGCAAGGAAGGCTTCGCCGCGCACACCGCGACCGACGGCAACGAGGGCATCAGCCGCATGGCCGCGCTGCGTCCCGACATCGTCATCAGCGACGTGCGCATGCCGACGATGAGCGGGCTCGACGTGCTCGCCGCCGCGCGCAGCCTGGACGCGGAGATGCCCGTGATTCTCATGACCGCGCAGGCCACCGTTCCCGCGGCGGTGCAGGCGGTGAACGACGGCGCGTTCTATTTCCTCGAGAAGCCGTTCGGCAACGAGCAGCTGCTCACGATCGTGCGGCGCGCGTCCGAGCATCGTCGTTTGCGCGCCGAGAACCGCACGCTGAAGGCGGAGATCCGCCGCCGCGAGCACACCGGTCGACCCGCGGGCACGAGCTCGGAGTGGCTCGAAGTTCTCAAGGTGGCCGAGACCGTCGCTCCAACTGAATCGACGGTGCTGCTGCAGGGAGAATCGGGGACGGGAAAGGAAGTCGTCGCGCGCTATCTCCACGAGCTGTCCGCGCGCGCGCACGGTCCATTTCTCTCGATCAACTGCGGCGCGCTGCCGGAGAGTCTGCTCGAGAGCGAGCTGTTCGGGCACGTGCGCGGGTCGTTCACGGGCGCGGTGCGCGACAAGCAGGGTCTGTTCATGGCCGCCGGCGCCGGGACGTTCTTCCTCGACGAGATCGGCGAGACGACACCGGCGACGCAGGTGAAGCTTCTGCGAGTGCTGCAGCATCGCGAGGTGATCCCGGTCGGCGCGACGGAGGCCGTTCCGATCAACACAAGACTGATCGCCGCGACCAATCGGGATCTCGAAGAAGAGATCCGGCGGGGAAACTTCCGGACCGACCTCTTCTACCGGTTGAACGTCATCGCCATTCACCTGCCGCCTCTGCGGCAGCGGCGCGAGGACATCCCGGTCCTGGCGGAGCTGTTCCTCCGGCGCACGGCGGAAGCCGCGGCCGAGCCGCAGAAGTCGCTCGATCCGCATGCGGTGGACGTGCTTCAGTCGTATGCGTGGCCGGGCAACGTGCGCGAGCTGGAGAATGCGCTGGAGCGCGCCGCGCTTCTTTCCAAGGGTGATGTAATAGAAGTGCGCGCGCTGCCGGAGCGGATCGTTGAGCGGCGGGCCGAGCCGCTGGCGGCCGACCGCCCGGCCGCGAACCCGACGCTGGAGGTGGTCGAGCGCGCCTACATCACCTGGGTTCTACAGCAGGAGGGCGGCAACAAGACCAAGGCCTCGGAGGCCCTCGGCATCGACCCCTCGACCTTATACCGGAAGCTGGCCCGCTACGGCGACGCTGGCGCGATCGCCGAATAGCCGGTCAGCGCTCACGTTTTTCGTCTCGCATTCTGCGAGACATCCGGCGGAATGCAAGACAAACAACGGTTTTTCCGACTCGGCATTCCAGCGTAACATGTTGTCGGAGAAAAAGTTACAGCGTGCCGCCGAGCTGGCCCCGGCCGTGCCTTTCCACCTGGCGACCGGTACGCCTGACCTCAGTGGCTACCGAACCCTCCACTGGAGTGCTCTCAAATGCAGAACAAGAATCGGAAAGGCTTTACCCTGATCGAGCTTTTGATCGTTGTCGTCATCATCGGCATTCTGGCCGCGATCGCGATCCCGAAGTTCGCGAACACGAAGGAGAAGGCGTACTTCGCGACCATGAAGGGCGATCTGCGCAACCTC
>DATLBG010000126.1:0-6137 GCA_035527035.1 Gemmatimonadaceae bacterium
CGCGCTCTGGTGCAGTTCGAGGGAAGGATCGCGCTGGACGACTTGCGCAACCTCCTCGAAGGCACCGGGCTCGACGATGTGAGCGCGGCCGGCGACAACCCGACGGTGCACTAGGCGATGGCTGCGAAAAAGACCACCAAGGCGGCCGTGAAGAAGCGCGCCCCCGCCAAGAGAAAAACGCCGGCTGTGACGAAGTCCACCAGAGCTCCGGCCGCGGCGCGCGGGCGCAAGCTCGTCGTCGTCGAAGAGAATGGAGACAATGGCGATCACGGCGGCAACACGTCGCTGGTGATCGTCGAGTCGCCGGCGAAAGCCAAGACGATCGGCAAATACCTCGGCCGCGGCTATCGCGTGCGCGCCACCATCGGCCACCTCCGCGACCTGCCAGAGAAAAAGCTCGGCATCGAGATCGAGAACGACTTCAAGCCCGAATACGTCACGATACCCGGCAAGGAAAAGACGCTCGCCGAGCTGAAGGCGGCGGCGAAGGGATCGCGCGAAGTGTTCCTCGCGACCGATCCGGACCGCGAGGGTGAGGCGATTGCCTGGCACGTGGCCAGCCAGATCAAGGGCAAGGGTTCCGCGCCGATCCGCCGCGTTCTCTTCAACGAGATCACCAAGGACGCGGTGCAGGAAGCGATCGCGAACGCGGGCGAGATCGACGAAAACAAGGTGAACGCGCAGCAGGCGCGGCGGGTGCTGGACAGGCTGGTCGGATACAAGGCGAGCCCGGTGCTGTGGAAGACCGTGAAGAAAGGGATTTCCGCCGGACGCGTGCAGACCGTCGCCCTGCGGCTGATCGTCGAGCGCGAGCGCGACATCAAGGCGTTCAACGCCGTCGAGTACTGGAGCGTCGAGGCCCAGCTCAGGAAGGGCGAGCAGGATTTCACGGCGAAGCTGCACCACGTGGACGGGAACAAGCCGCACATTCCCGACGAAGCCACCGCGAAGAAGATCCTCGGCGATCTCGAGAAGTGGAAGCAGTTCCCCGTCAGCGACGTCAAGCGCCGCGAGCGGAGAAAAAATCCGTCGGCGCCGTTCACTACGAGCACGCTCCAGCAGGAAGCCGCCAAGAAGCTCGGCTTCGGCTCCAAGAAGACGATGCGGCTCGCGCAGGACCTATACGAGGGAATCGAGCTCGGTGACGAAGGCGCGGTCGGTCTCATCACCTACATGCGAACAGACTCTACGCGCATCTCGGAGACCGCGGCGGGCCACGCGCGCGAATATCTGCGCACGCTTTTCGGCAAGGAATTCCTCGCCGCGGGCCCGCAGCTTTACGGCGGTGCCAAGACAAAGGACGGAGAGAAGGCGCCGGCCAAGGAAGGGAAAGTTCGCACTCAGGATGCGCACGAGGCCGTGCGCCCGACTGATCCCGAGCGCAGGCCCGACCGCATCGCGCGATTCTTCAAGGACGACAAGGGACGCGACCGGCTGCGGCTGTACCAGCTCATCTGGGAGCGCTTCATGGCGTCGCAGATGGCGCCCGCGGTGTTCGACACGACGACCGTGGACTTCCAGCTCGACCAGTATCTGTTCAGGTCAACGGGCAGCGTGATAAAGTTCCAGGGCTTTCTCGCGCTGTACAAGGAGACGCGCGAAGAGGGCGAGGGCCGCGCGCTCGAGGACGAGCAGGCGCTCCCGGTCATCGAAGCGGGGGAGAAGATTCCCGTGCAATCGATAACCCCAGCGCAGCACTTCACGGAGCCGCCGCCGCGCTTTTCGGAGGCGAGCCTCGTGAAGGAGCTCGAGCGGCTGGGCATCGGCCGCCCGTCCACCTACGCGTCCATCATCTCGACGCTGCTCGACCGCCACTACGTCAACCTCGAGCAGCGGCGCTTTCACCCGAGCGAGCTGGGCAACCAGGTCGAGAAGGTCATGGTGAAGAAATTCCCCGACGTGTTCAACGTCGCGTTCACCTCGCACATGGAGAGCGATCTCGACAAGGTTGAGGACGGCGACGTGGACTGGCACGAGATGGTCGGCGACTTCTACGGCCCGTTCGCGGCCACGCTCAAGATCGAAGACACCGAATTGTTGATTGCGGAGGCGCACGATCTCTCCGGGCTCGCGACGGAGAAATGCCCGCTGTGCGGCGGCAAGCTGGTCGCGCGCGGCGGATTCTTCGGCCCGTTCGTCGCCTGCGAGAAGCATCCCAAGGAGTGCAAGTTCACGCGCCCGCTGCGCGGCGACAGGAAGCCCGCGCGCATGTCGGACGAGATCTGCCACGAGTGCGGCGCGCCGATGGTGATCCGCACCGGCCGTACCGGCGAGTTCCTTGGCTGCAGCAAGTTCCCGAAGTGCCGCGGCACGCGCTCGATGCCCACTGGCGTGAAATGTCCCAAGGACGGCGGCGACATCGCCGTGCGCCGCTCCAAGAAGCGAGGCAAGGCGTTCTACGGCTGCGCCAACTATCCCAAGTGCGACTTCGTGCTATGGGACAAGCCCGTCGCCGAGAAGTGCGGTGAGTGTGGCTACCTCGGCGCGGAGCAGAAGTTCAACAAGACGCGCGGGGAATATCGTAAGTGCATCAGCTGCGCGAACGAGTGGGACGTTGAGTCCCAGCCGCTCGAAGCGATACCCGCATGACCAAAGGGGGTCAGAGTCAGTTCTGACTCGACCCCCTTATCAGCGCCTCGGCAGTACCGACCCTGCGGTGAAACGGGTCGTGACGAACACTGCCGCGCACGCGTCGCCAACGGCCTCCATGGGGAGTTGAGTAGTTCCGCGGTAAACCTCCACGGTCTCGACGTCCTCCGCCTTGAGTTGGGATAGATACTCCAGAACGTCCGAGCCGCCGGCGCCTCTGATACGGTGCCCATTTATGTACAACGCGAGCCATCTATACGCGTTAGCGGGACCGCCATCCACGCGAATCGAGTTCCCGACGCAGCGAGAAATTCGAATGTACGGGACGCCACCCGGACGCGTCCCAACGACAACCCCGGGCACGGACGACATCAGCTCGAAGACATTGTTTCGCCCGCCGCGCTCGATGTCCTCGCGCGTAAAGAAGGTGCCGGGGCGCTTGGCGCGCCGCTCATAGAACTCATCGAACCTGCCGGTGTGCTGGTAGCGCAGCGGCTTTCCGTATGGAAGCTCGGCCTCGGTAACGACCCGTGGCAACACTTGGACGTTGCGCGACATGACGAGTGCGAACGCGTGCTCCGCCGCGGTGATGATAACCACGGTGTCTACCGGAGCAAACCCGATTGCGCGCGCCAGCACCCGGGTCGAGCCGCGCAGGACGTTATCCACGACAAACTGTCCGCCGCTATCGGACACGGCACGGCGCGATCCTAAGCCGATGACCACCTCCGCGCCGACCACCGGCAATCCCTGCGGGCTCGTAATTTTCCCAGAAAGCCTCGCGACTTCCGCCTGGGCGTTCGCGGCCGCAGGCAGCATGATTGCGAGTAGCGCGGTATACCCGACATGCAATCGCAATGCGACTCTGCTTAACTAGCTGTTGTAGTTAGCACGCAGCACGCAGCACGCAGCGCAGTTCAGGGATCCGGTTGCGGCTCCGGACGCCTGGACTCTGCGGGCGAGGCCGGTTGCGGCGCAGGTGCTGACGGCCGCGCCTCGGCCGGACGTGCCGGCTCCGGCGCGCGCTCCCTGGTCACGCTACGCTCCCGCTCTACCGGTCTCACCGGCTCGCTGCGGATCGGCTCGCGCGCCACGCGCGAGGCCAGCGGTGGATCCATCGGGATCCCCGGCTCCCGGTCGCGCGGCCTCTTGGGTACTGCCGCCGGCGGCTCTTCGGCCACGGGCACTCCCGGCGCTGCCGCCGGAGGGAGTCCGCGCGCGAGCGGGCGATTGCTGCTGCACTCCATCTGCAGAACGCTGGTGCCGTAGAAGGAGTTCGCGCCGCCGCAGTACCCGTACGCGGACGCCGGCTGCCACGACGCCAGTGACAGGAACGGATCGCGCCAGTTCATGTACAGGTCCGATGACCAGCTGTCGTCCGGCAGATCCGAAACGAGGATTGCCTCGAGCGCGTCACCGACCCCGTTGAGACTCGTCGCGCGGAATGCGTCCGCGCCCATCAGGCTTCGCAGCAGATACGGCGACTGCAACATCCCTTCGACCGGCAGCGGATATTTCGACGCAATCACGTAGTAAGCGTCGGCATGGCCGAACAGAGCGCGGTGTTCGTACCGCGCACCCGCAGTGTATCCAAATCCGACGGTCCCGCCGTGCACGGTCTCCTGGTTCAATCCCGCGTGGCTGCGGTACTCCACCTGGCTTTGATAGTACGGATACAGGAGGCTGATACCGTGACCTCTCGTCACGGCGAAGATCGCTACGTAGCCCGGCTCGCTCAGCGTGTAGTTCAGCGCGCCCGCCGAAGGCTGGTGCAGGCGCACCTCGAGCGGGTCATCGGTGGGGAGGTGTGGGGCTCTGAACGCGGACTGCTGCGCGCATCCGAGAGCCAGTGGAATGGCGGCGAGAAAAACGAGATGGCGCATGAGGTCTCCTGACCGGAGTAGCGGCCTGCCTTCCTTAAATAGTACTCTCGAATTCCCTGAATCGCATCGCTGAATCTCAGTAGCTTTGTCCAATGAGCTCCGGCGGGGTCGTACACGTGATTGGCGGGGGCCTGGCCGGCTCCGAGGCCGCCTGGCAGCTCGCCGGACGGGGCCACCGGGTTCATTTGCACGAGATGCGGCCGGTCCGCCCCACCCCCGCCCACAAGACCGACCGCCTCGCCGAGCTGGTGTGCTCGAACACCTTCAAGAGCACGGAGCTGTCTTCCGCGCACGGCCTGCTCAAAGCGGAGATGCGCGAGCTTGGCTCGATGATTCTCGAATGCGCCGACGCCGCCCGCGTGCCCGCCGGCTCCGCGCTCGGCGTGGATCGCGAAGTGTTCGCTGCCGGCGTAACGGAGCGGGTGACGAGTCATCCACTGATCGAAGTCGTGCGCGAAGAAGTCACCGCCGTCACGGCGCCGTGCATCGTCGCGACGGGCCCGCTCACGTCGGACGCGCTCGCGGCCGCGATTCGAGCGCGGCTCGGCGCTGACTCGCTCGCGTTCTACGATTCCATCGCGCCGATCGTGGCGTTCGAGTCCATCGATCAGAACATCGCGTTCCGCGCGTCGCGCTACGGCAAGGAGACGATGGAGTCCGGCGCCGACGAAGAGGGCGCGTATCTCAACTGCCCGATGACGCGCGAGGAATACGAAAGATTCATCGACACGCTTACCGCGGCCGACCAGTTTCACGGCCACGAGTTCGACGCCGTCCCGTACTTCGAGGCGTGCATGCCCGTGGAGGAGATGGCGAAGCGCGGCCGCGACACGCTCCGCTTCGGTCCGTTGAAGCCGGTCGGCCTTAGCGACCCGCGCTCCGGCGGCCGCCCGTACGCCGTGGTTCAGCTGCGGCAGGAAGACCGCGCCGGGCGCATGTGGAACATCGTCGGCTTTCAGACGCGGCTGCGCATCCCCGAGCAGCAGCGCGTATTCCGCTCGATTCCGGGGCTGCAGGACGCCGAGTTCCTGCGATACGGCTCCATCCATCGCAATTCATATCTCAACGCGCCGGCCGCGCTCACCCCGCACCTCTCCGCGCGCGACGACGAGCGCGTGCTGTTCGCGGGGCAGCTTACCGGCGTCGAGGGCTACACCGAGAGCTCGGCCACCGGCTTGCTCGCCGGACTGAACATGGCGCGCATGCTCGAGGGCGAATCGCCCGTGATCCCGCCTCCGACCACGATGCTCGGCGCCCTGTACCGCTACATGCGCGAGGCGGACCCCGCGCACTTCCAGCCGATGAACGCGAACTTCGGCCTGGTGGACGACCTCCCCGCCAAGGTCCGCGACAAGAAAAAGAAGCGCGAGCTGATATCGGAGCGCGCGCTGGCTGACATGCGGGAGTGGATCGACGCGACCGGCATCAGATCGGCGTCGCAGCCGGCGGGCGCGTGACCAAGCGCGGCCGCAAGCGCGAGAACCTGCTCGAGGATTTTCTCACACACCTCGAGAAAGAGCGCGACGTCTCGCCGAACACACTCGTCGCGTACCGCCGGGACCTGTCGGAATTCGTCGAGTACCTCGGCGATTACTACGGCGGACAGAAGTGGAGCTGGGACGGGATAGACCGGCTCGCCATTCGCGGCTTTCTCTCGCACCTCAC
>DATLBG010000127.1:0-4555 GCA_035527035.1 Gemmatimonadaceae bacterium
GGACTGCACCACCTGGCGCTGCCGAGGGGTGAGGTCGGAGAGGCGGTTGAGCGCACGCTGAACTTCCGCTTCTCGTATCTCGTCGCCAAGCGCGCGTAGATCGGTAATGGTGGGCACCACTTGTCTCGCCCGCCACCATTCCATGAACCGCTCGGAATAGCCCGCGAGAACAGCTTCGGCGCGATCCACATCGTCGCGCCGGCAGTTGCCCAGCGCAAGCGGCGACAGCTCGTCGAGGTCTATGACCGTAACCCCGCTCAAACTCCGAGCGGCTGGTTCGACATCCCGGGGCAATCCGAGATCCAGACACACGAGCGGCCGGTGGTCCCGGACACCGATGTCTCTGGAAGTAAGCACGGGGGTCCGCGCGGATGTGCACGTGATAACGAGATCCGATTGGGCGACGAGCAGCGCCCGTTCGTCCCACGCCGCCACCGAAACGCCATGGGCGTCTCCGATTCGGGCCGCGCGGTCCTTGCCACGATTGCAAACCGTGATGTGGCGGACGCGGCCCCGCTTGAGGTGGCGAATCACCGCTTCAGCGGTCTCGCCCCCTCCGAGAATCGCGATCCGGGAATGAAGGGGCTCGGCCCCGCGCGCCCCAGCTGCCTCGAGACCGAGGGAAACCACCGAATCGAGTCCTCTGCCCAGGCCTGTCTCTGACCGGGCAAGTCGCCCAGCGCGCACAGCCGCAGCTCCCAGCCGACCCAGCTTGGGGCCAAGAACTCCGGCCTCGCGCGCGGTAGCCAGCGCCCGGCGGAGCTGCCCCAAAATCTCATTTTCGCCCAGCACCATCGAATCCACACCGCCGGCGACGCGGAACAAATGCCGCACCGCGTCCTCGTGCGCGAACGTATAGCTGAAGTGCTGTACGTCTTGCGGAGCGACTTCGCGCCCGTCGAGCAAAAAAGAGCGGAGGGCAAGGGCCCCGGAGTCGGCATGCCCGGCAAGGCCGTACACCTCGACACGGTTGCATGTCGAAAGTATGAAGCCTTCCTCGACGACCTGGCCGAGCCGCGCGAGAGATTTTGGGATTTCGCCGTCCGAAAAAGCGAGGCGCTCGCGGACGGCGAGAGGCGCGGTAATGTGATTCAGGCCGACGGCTACGACTTGCAAGGACGCATTGCTGTGGGTTTCCCGGAAGGTAGAGCACGACCTTGGTTGTTTCCTTCCGTGGAACTACGGAGTGCGAATTGGTACATCCCGGGCTATAGGGCTCCTCCGAGCACCGAACGCCACCGGCCAACCCCCCTGCGCGCTCTTGCTCCCCGCCGCTACGCGCACGAAACTTACGCACCCATGCGTAAGCTCCTGATCACCGTCGCGGTCCTGCTGGCAGTGCACGCGGGTTTCCTCGTGCTCAGTCCGCGCGGAACCGAGGCCGTCGGCGATGCGGACGCGACGAAGGTCGGGATCGTCCTCGACGTCGGCGGCCGCGGCGACAAGTCATTCAACGACGGCGCGTACGCGGGCGCGGACAGCGCGATGAAGCAGCTCCGCGCGGACGTCCGGTTCATCGAGCCTGGCGAAGGTGCGGACCGCGAGGCCGGTCTGCGGCTGCTGGCCGCCGAAGGAATGGATCTGATCATGGGCATCGGATTCATCTTCACCGACGATCTCACGGTCCTGTCGCGAGAGTACCCGAACAGCATGTTCGCCGGCGTGGATTTCGCGCTGGGCACCGACGAGGCCGGCAACGTCGTTCCGCCCCCGGCAAATGTCGCGGCGCTCAAGTTTCGCGAAGAAGAGGGCTCGTTCCTCGTCGGGGCGCTCGCCGCGCTCGTCGGAAACTCCAAGCGCGTCGGATTCATCGGAGGAATGGACATACCGCTCATCCACAAGTTCGAGGCCGGATACCGCGCCGGCGTGAAGCACGTGTGCCCGGACTGCACCGTCGTCGCGCAATACGCGGGCGTGACTCCTGAAGCTTTCGCCAATCCAGGACGCGGCAAGGAGCTCGCGCTGTCACAGTACCAATCCGGCGTGAACGTGATCTTCCACGCGGCGGGGGCCACGGGCGGCGGGCTCTTCGAGGCGGCGCGGGCGATGGGCAAGCTCGCGATCGGCGTGGACGCGGATCAGGCCGCCGAGGCGCCCGGCCGGGTGCTGACCTCGATGATCAAGGGCGTGAACGCAGCCGTGTACGACGCCATTGCGCGCGTCGAGGACGGCACGTTCAAGGGCGGAGTGTATTCGTTCGGTCTCGCCGAAGGCGGAGTCGGGTACGTGTACGACGACAACAACCGCGCGCTCATTCCCGAGGCCGCGCACCGGCGCGTGGAGCAGCTCAAGGCGGAGATCATAGCGGGCAGAATAAAGGTGCCTTCGACACGATGAGCGCTCATCCCATCAGAATGACAGGGATCGACAAGTCGTTCGGTCCGGTGCGGGCAAACCGGGGCGCGACGCTCGACGTGGCGCCCGGTGAGATTCACGCGCTCGTCGGAGAGAACGGCGCCGGAAAATCCACGCTTATGAAAATTCTCGGCGGGCTGACGAAGCCGGACGCCGGCACCGTGGAAGTGAACGGCCGCGACGTGACGGGCTGGTCCACTTCCGACGCGATCGCCGCGGGCGTGGGCGTCGTGCACCAGCACTTCATGCTCGTGCCCACGCTCACCGTCGCGGAAAACGTGGTCCTGGGGAATGAGCCAAGGCGCGGCGTGATGTTCGACCGAGCCCGCGCGCTGTCGGACGTGACCGCGCTCATCCAGCGCACGGGCCTCATCGTTCCGGCTGACCGGCGCGTCGCCGAATTGTCCGTCGGCGAAGCCCAGCGCGTGGAGATACTCAAGACGCTCTATCGCGGCGCCAAGATCCTGATTCTGGACGAGCCGACTGCCGTCCTGTCGCCGCCGGACGTGCAGGAGCTGTGGGGCGTTCTGCGCAAGCTGCGCGACGACGGTGGAACGATAGTGCTCATCACGCATCGTCTGGACGAGGTGATCGACATCTCGGAGACGATCACGGTGATGCGCGCAGGCGCCACCGTCGGGCGGATGCAGACCGCGGGCACGACCCCCGCCGAGATCGCGAAAGCCATGGTGGGCCGCGACGTCGTGCTGTCGGCGCCGGTGCGCGAAGCGGTCGGTGGCGCCGCTGCTACCACCGAGCACGCCATCGCGCCTCTCAGCGCTCCCATCCTCCAAGTGACGGACCTTGCCGTGAACGATTCGCGGCGAGTGCGCGTTGTGGACGGCGTGAGCTTCGCGATCCGTCCCGGTGAAGTCCTCGGAATCGCGGGCGTGGAAGGCAACGGGCAGACGGAGCTCATAGAAGCGATCGCGGGACTCCGCGACATACTCGGCGGATCGATCACCGTCGGCGGACGCGACATCACGAGCGCGACAGTCAAGGAGCGCAGGGACGCGGGTATCGCGCACGTGCCGGAGGACAGGCACCGCCGCGGCCTCATCCTAGAGTACTCCATTGCGGAGAACCTCGTGCTCGGCGCGCAGCACGAGTTCGCCAGCCGCGGATCGCTCGACACGGCGCGCATCGAGAGCCACGCGCAGCAACAGATCGCCAAGTTCGACGTGCGGCCTCCGACACCGGCGCCCGCTGCTCGCACCCTGTCGGGCGGCAATCAGCAGAAGGTCGTCATCGCGCGCGAGATGGGACGCTCGTTCACCGTGCTTCTCGCTGCTCAGCCGACGCGCGGAGTGGACGTCGGCGCGATCGAGTTCATCCACCGGCAGATCAGGGAAGCGCGGGACGCCGGCAAGGCCATCCTGCTCGTGTCCGCGGAGCTGAACGAAGTGCTGGCGCTGGCCGACAAGGTCGCCGTGATGTACCGCGGCAAATTCGCGGTGACCATGCCGGCGCGCGAAGCGACGCCGGAGGTGCTTGGCCCTTACATGACCGGCGGCGGCAGCCGGGACGCCGCATGAGCGACAGCCTGCGCCACCGCGCCGAGGAGGCTCTGCTCGCTCCGATCGTAGCACTGCTGATCGCGCTCATTCTGGGCGACGTGCTGATACTGATGTTCGGCGAATCGCCCTTGCACGTGTACGGCCGCATGATCGAAGGCGCGTGGGGCAACCCGTACGGATTCGCGCAGGTGCTGTACAAGACCACCACGCTGACGTTCGCGGGCCTGGGAATCGCGCTCGCGCTGCGCGCGGGACTGTTCAACATCGGCGCCGAGGGCCAGCTCGCGGCAGGAGCGTTGGCGGCTGCCTTGATGGGACTGGCGCTGCCCGCGGGCACGCCCGCGCTCATCGCGGTTCCGCTTTGCGTCGTAGCCGCCGGCTTATCGGGTGTGCTCACCGGCGGGCTTCCGGGTGTGCTCAAGACAAAGTTCGGCGCGCACGAAGTGATCGTGACGATCATGCTGAACTTCATCATCCTCGCGCTGCTCAACTGGCTTATCGTCGAGCATCTGCGCATTGCCGATACGCTGCATACGCCGGAAATCAACGCGGGCGCGGTTCCGCGGCTGAACGAGTTCATCCCCGCGTTCCACGGGTCGGCCGCGAACCTCACCTTCCTGTTCGCGATCGCGGCCGCCGTCTGGTGCTGGTGGTATCTGTTCCGCACGCCTGGCGGCTACGCA